>JAGYNP010000057.1 GCA_018399935.1 Candidatus Moraniibacteriota bacterium | reverse complement strand
AATTTCTGAATCCCTAAAATCTTAAAAGTATGAAAACGGAATTAGAATTTTTATTTGGATCAAAAGTACGATGGCGGTTAATAAAATTTTTTATGTTAAATGAAAAAAAATCATTAACTACCAGTGAAATTATTGAGAGAAATAAATTGGAAGCCAAAACTGCTAGAGAGGAGGCCAAAAAAATTCTTGGTCAGTTGGTTAATGCTAAATTTTTATATTCTAGAACAATTAGAAAGAAAAAAGCATTCTTTGTTAATTTAAAATATTCTTTTTATGATGAATTAAAATGGCTGGTAGTTAAATCTAATATCTATCCTCAATGTGAACAATTAAACAGAGTTAAAAATTTAGGGGATGTTAAATTGGGATTGGTTTCTGGACTTTTTATTAATAACAAAAAGTCAAAAACTGATTTATTGTTAGTGGTGGATGGTTTATCTAGAACTAAATTAAAAAATTTAATTGAAGATTTAGAAGCAGAAATGGGTCAAGAAATAAATTATTCTTTGATGAACTTTGAAGAGTTTAGGTATAGAATAAAAATGTTTGATAAATTCATTTTAGAGATATTAGAACAGCCTCATGAAATTATTGTTAATGAAGTTGAGGGTATAATTAAGGAAATTAAAAAAAATAGAAGAAGATAATGGAAAATAAAATGAGTTTGAAGAAATTTTTTAAGAATAAATCAATAAGTTTTATTTTATTAATTGGTATTTTATTAAATTCAGTTATTTGGATTATTTTTTGGTTGAATCTAGATCTTAATGAGATGTCTTTAGTAGTTCATTACAATTCTTTTTTTGGAATTGATAAATTTTCAGTTAATTCAACAGGAAATCGTTTATTTGAAATATTTTTTGTTCCTTTTGTTGGTTTGTTGATTTTATTTATTAATTATTTTTTGGGGGGATTTCTTGTTTATTCGGGTTGGAAAAAAGTTGGGGAAGAAAAATTTAAAAAAATAAGCTCGGAAAATTTTTCTACTTCTATGATAGGTGGATTTTTAATTTTAATAACTGGAGTATCTTTGCAATTAGTTATTTTAGTTTATTCAATTGCCATAGTTCTGGTTAATAGGTAAAATTAGTATTAAATATTAAGTATCAAGTATTAAAAATTTTTTAATAGAATAATTTTATGGATAGTTTAAAAGAAGAACAAAAAAATTGGAATTATCCAGATCCAAAGACTACTAATTCCAAAGAAAGAAGGTGGCAAAGAGCTTTTGAAATTTTACCAGGGTTGTTAACTTGGACAACCTTAGTTGGAATGTTTGTTTTTTCTTTTTTGGCTCCAATTTGGGTGGCGCTTTTTATTATTGTTTATGATATTTATTGGTTACATCGAACAATCTATATCGCTACTTATTCAATTTTGGCTTATAGAAAAATGGGGCGTTGGAACAAAGTCAATTGGTTAACTCGTTTAGAAAATGTTAATAATATTGAAAAACTGAAAGATAAAATTAAAGAGGAAATTAGATTAACTCGAGAGGAACTGAGAAAAAAAGGACTTAAATTTAAAACCAAAAAAGAATTTAAAAAAATTGTTGTAGAAAGAGAGAATTTTTTAAAGCGATTAGAAGAAGATTCTAAAAATAAAGATAATTTTTTGAACTGGCGAGATATTTATCAGGTAGTGATGTTACCAACTGCTGGAGAATCAGCTGATACTATTAAGCCAGCTATTGCTTCTATTGAAAAATCAGAATATCCAAATGATCGGATTATAATTTTATTGGCCTTGGAAGAGAGAGAACCAAAAGAGGATCGAGATAAAAAAGTTAAAATTTTAAAAAATAAGTTTGGTGATAAATTTTATGATTTTATTGTAACGGTTCACAAGGTGGCTGAAGGAGAAATGAAGTGCAAAGCTTCTAATACAACTTATGCGGGTAAAAGGCTTAAGGAATATTTAGAGGATAAAAAAATTTCCTTAGAAAATGTCGTTTTATCTAACTTTGATTGTGATACTCAAATTCACCCCCAATATTTAGCGGCCTTGAGTTATGAATATGTAGTTAGTCCAGATCGGTTAAGAAAAGCTTATCAACCTTTACCGATGTACCACAACAATCTTTGGGATACTATTGCTCCTGTTAGGATCGTAGTTACTGGTTCTTCTTTTTGGCATATGGTGGAATCAATGCGTCCAGATCATATGGTAACTTTTTCTTCTCATAGTGAACCTTTTAAAACTATTGTGGATCTTAATTATTGGCCAGTTAATGTTATTTCTGAAGACTCAGTTATTTATTGGAAGGGTTATGATTATTTTTCTGGAGATTATAAGGTACAACCGATTTATTTGCCGGTTTCTTTAGATGCGGTTTTGAGTGATAATTATAAAGGAACAATTGTTAATCAATATCGACAAAAAAGGCGTTGGGCCTATGGGATTGAAAATTTAGCGATGTTGGTTCGAGCTTTTAAGAACAATAAAAAGATTTCAATTTTTAAAAAATTAAAATATACTTTAACGATGTTGGAAGGTCATCACAGTTGGGCTACTGCTCCTTTTATTTTAGCACTTTTGGGTTGGTTGCCTTTGATTTTTGGAGGAGATGCTTTTAATGAATCAGTATTGGCTCACAATCTGCCAACTTTTACTCGATTTCTAATGAGCCTGGCTTTAATCGGTTTAGTAGTTTCAATGTTTTTGAGTTTTTTGATTATGCCACCTAGACCTAAAAGATATTCAAGAAAAAAATATTTTGCAATGCTTTTTCAATGGGTATTAGCTCCTTTTATTGCTCCTTTTTTGGGAGCGGCTCCAGCTGTTGATGCTCAAACTCGCTTGATGCTTGGAAAATATTTCGGATCTTTTTGGGTTACTCCGAAAAATAAAAAGAAATAATAGACTTTTAATTTAAATTGAATTGAGATAAAATACGAGTAAGTGTAAAATT
>JAGYNP010000056.1 GCA_018399935.1 Candidatus Moraniibacteriota bacterium | reverse complement strand
TAAAAAAATAAAAAACTGCCAATCTTCTTTATCACTGATTTTTTCTAAATTTTCCACTAATTTTTGAACATAAACCCCCAACCCTTTTTCCTTCGGTCCAAAAAACCTTGCGTCAATACCAATTCTCATAAAAATAAAATTGAATTTAAATTAACTCGTCTAATATTATTACCGAAATCTCTTTGCCTAAGACTCTAGTTAGTTGTTATTTGTGTAGCGTAATGACCTTTTATTGATTAAGTAAAAATCCCTTAAATAACTAATTCAACGAAACAAATAATGACTAATTAAAGTAAAAACCTTAAATGAGTTTAATCTTATTTTTATTCTAGCAAAAAACTTTCCTAATCTCCAGAGATTTAATTTTATGTTAAAAAATACAAACAAGCTTACCTGTTAATAAAGAGACCTCAATATTAATATTTTACCATAAATTCCCTCTCTTTATCGTTAACCAATTCCGCTTGTTTTCTTCCTTTTTTAGAATAATAATCATAAACCTGCTTATTTTTCAATAAATTTTCAATAGCCAAACAAATCTCAAAAGGTTTGTAGGGATTAATTAAAATTGCACCATCACCCAAAATTTCTGGCATAGAAGAACAATTAGAAGCCACTGTTGGAATTCCAGAGGCCATAGCCTCCAAAGGAGGAAAACCAAAACCCTCATAAAAAGAAGGATAAATAAAAACTCTAGCTAACGAATAAAGTATGGACTTATCTTTTTCGTTCACAAATCCAGTAAAAATAATATCATCAGCCACTGAACTTTTTTCAGCTTTTTGGATAATTAGTTCCCATAACCAACCCCTTTCTCCAGCAATAACCAATTTAAAATCTTTAGCGCCAAAATTTCTTTTTTTAAAACTCTCAAAACCTGCTATCAAACCTGAAATATTTTTTCGTGGTTCAATTGTTCCTAAAAATAAAATAAATTTTTCTGGTAATTTATACTTATCTCTAATTATTTGTTTTTCTTTAAAACCATTTTTCTTGTTATAAAAATTAAAATCAAACAAAGGATAATTGACTTTAATTTTCTCTTTTTTAATCTTATAATTACTAATTAAATCTTGAGCGGTTGACTCAGAAACTGACCAAATTTTATCAGCTCTTCTAACCATTTTTCTAGGATTAATTAAAAAATGCCAAACTCTTCTTTTAAAAGAAAAAGTTTCTGGCATTCTTTCAAAAGACAAATCATGAACTGTTAGGATTTGTTTACAATCAAGACTTAAAGAAGTGAAATGAAAATTAGGTGAAATAAAATAATCCACTCCACCAATTATTCTATCAATTTTGGGCCAATTTAAAAACCAAATACAAAGATTAAATAATTTATTAGGAAAACTAAATTTTTTTATTTCAACTCTTCTATTTTTCTCCAACCAACCAAAATCTGCCCTAATTTGATTAAAAGCATTTAAAAAAACAACAAATCGATCTTTGTTGTTATTTTTGAGTAATTGCAAAATCAGCCCTCTAGTATATTCTTCCACTCCAGTATTCTTACCATTTTGTAAACATCTTCCATCAATTCCGATTTTCATTGGCTGAAGAATTAAAATAATGCCTTAATAATACCCCCAAAATTCCAAACAGTAGACCCAAAAAAGTTGCTACCAGTAAAACCATATATAAATTAAAAACATTTTTAGTCACATGAACCTGATCAATCACCAATTTAAACCAATTTTGTTTTTCCTTAGGATTTAACCCTTGATTTTTAGTTTTTAAATTTTTTTCCAAAACTTTACTTAATAAAACAGCTGACTGAGAATTTTTTGTTTTTAAAGTAACTTTAAGATAGCTACTAGATAGTTGAACTATTTTGATTTGTTTAAATTTACCCCAATCTCCGCCTTTTTCAATAAAATCTTTTCTAACATTGTTAATAAAACCAGGATCTTGAATCCAATTAATAATATTTTTACCAAATTTTTCATCAGCTTGAAGACGATAAAAATGATCGTATTCTTGATTATCCTTTTCTAAATCTCCTTCCCTGGAAATATTAATCGCCATTGAACTAATATAAAATTTTGATTGATAATTATACCAAAAAAAGCCAACAAAAACTACTCCTAGCAAAATTAGGCCAAAAGTAAATTTATATTTTTTAAATAATTTTAAAAATTCCTTTAACTCCATATACTTGATACTTAATACTAGCAGCTTGATACTATTTCTCTTCCTTTTCTTTTAAACCACTAATTACTGCGGCTGCAATTGCTCCTTCACTGCAAGCCGTAATTATCTGACGATATTTATTAGAATTAGTAGTAATATCCCCAGCAGCAAAAATCCCTTCAACATTAGTTGATTGATCTGAATTAGTTTTAATAAATCCCTTTTCGTCCAATTCTAAACCCAAATTATCAAAAGCAGACGTATCTGGCTTAGAACCAATTTCAATAAAAACTCCATCAAAATCATGCTCCTTACAACCGTTCCAATCATTATCTAAAATAATTTTTTCTACTTTTTTGTCACCTTTTATTTCAACTAAATTAATTTTGGGAGCCATTTTAATATTTTCCTTTTTTTTGACATTCTTAATATACCGAGAAATAGCAGTAGCCTTATCCGCCCTAAAAAACAAAACCACTTCCTTGGCATAGCGAGATAAAAGTAAAGCAGCATTAAAGGCTGAATTTCCTCCACCCACTACTGCTACTCTTTTTTCTTTGAAAAATGGTCCGTCACAAGTTGCACAATAAGAAACTCCTCTACCAGAAAACTCATCTTCTCCAGGTATTTTTATTTTTCTGAAAATCGTCCCCGTTGCCAACAAAATTCTTTGACACTGATATTCCTCAGTAGAAGTTTTAATATTAAATCCTCCTTCAATTTTTTCAACTCTCTGAACTTTTCCTTGAGTTATTCCTCCTCCTAAAATTTCTAAGTGCTTCTTCATTTTTTGTCCCAAATCAAAACCAGAAATGTTGGCTATTCCTGGATAATTCTCAATCTTATAGCTCTCATTCATACAACCACCCAATTCTTCTCCCAAGATCATTGTATCTAAATTATATCTAGAAGTATAAATTCCTGCTGACAACCCAGCTGGCCCACTTCCTACAATTATTAAATCTTTCATATGTATTAGTATTATGTATTAAGTATCATGTATTAAGTATTAAAAATCCTTGGCGGATTTTATTAAGCCATTTATTAATTTATGACATTCAATGGTTTTTTCTGATATTTTTTTGAAATCTTCATTTTTTAAATAACCTACATCTCTAGCAATTAGTAGTTGGTTTTGTAATTCAGTTAATGACCCCAAAGATATTCTGTAAAAATAAACTTTTTCCTTTTTAAATTTTCGGCTAAAGCCTTCGGCTATATTGCTGGTAATTGAGACAGAGCATCTTCTCATTTGATTAGTAAGTCCAAATATTTCTTCTTTAGGAAATTCTTTAGTTATCTTGTAAATATCAAGCACTAGTTGATGACTCTTTTTCCAAGAAATTAAATCTGTGAATGACTTTATTTTATTGGACATACTTAATACTTGATACATAACACTTAATACTAATTCTATTCCCCCATCCTCCTCTCCCTCTCCATAAAATCCTCCACTACCTTCCTGAATTCCTTTGGTCCAAAATCAGGAAAAAGTTTTTTTGAAAAATGATACTGAGAATTTTGAGTCTGCCACATTAAAAAACCAGCACTATTATGAGGATCACCTTCAGTTCCAGTTCTGATTATCAACTCCACTGTCGGCAAATCTTTTGATAATAAAAAATCTTTAAAATTTTCTACATTAATTTTTAAATCTTTTTTTTCTTTTTTAATTTTATCCTTAATACTTTTAACGGCATATAAAATATCATCGTCCCCGTTATAGGCCAACATAAAATTCAAAAAATTGTTGGTGTGATTCTTGGTCTTTTCTATTCCATTTTTTAAAATTTTTTTCAAACCAAATGGAAACTGTTTTTTCCAATCACCAATAATATTAATTCCGGTTTTATTTTTATAAATATCCGGATCTTTAATAAGCTTTTTAAAATATTTTTCATAAATCTTTAAAAGTTCTCTTTTTTCCTCTAAAGGTCTTTTTTGAAGATTATCTTTAGAAGATCCCCAAAAAGTTAAATGCCTAATTCCCATTTTTAAAGCTTCTCTACTTAATTTTTCAATTTGCTCTGCTCCAGCACTGTGACCTTTCCAAGGCTTTAAACCCTTTTTTCTCGCCCAACGTCGATTACCATCTGGAATTATTGCTATATGAATATCTCTTTTCATATTCTCATTTATTTAACTTAAAATAAAACTTACCTGCTTTCCTTTTCACGAAGGAAAATTGAGGTGGTTTTCCTGTGAATTCGACACTTTATATTAAACCCTAATTTTAATTGCCATTATAAGATATAAAAACACAAAATACAAGAAACAAACGATTATCAATATCTAAATTTTTTAACTAGCAAAATTAAAACTCTCTTCAATTCTCCTTTTATCAAGAAAGAAATTCTGCTTGGGAAATTTCAATTTTAAATGAGTCTTAAACAATTATTCCTCTTCCTTAAAACTTCAATTTCAAAAAAGCTCCAATCGATTATTCTTTTTTTTTATAAAGAAAAACTGGTAGTTTAATATTCAATCAAATATAATATCTAAGAAAATACAAAGTGCCAATATCAAACCTCTCTAATCCCCACATATCTAGCAATTTCTCTCAAAAAATCTCGGCCTTCTTCATTAACTACTTTCATCTTTTCTAGAACCTCAAAAGCTTCCTTGGTAAATTTATCCGATAAATTATTTGAATATTCTAGAGCTCCAGTCTCTTTGATAATTTTTCGAAAAATTTTTAATTCATCTAAACTTAAATTCTTTTTTCCTAATAATTTTCTCACAATTTCTTGCTGTTGTCTATCCCCTCTCTCTAAAGCTTTAATTACTAACAAAGTCTGTTTATTTTCAATAATATCAGATCCAATTGGCTTTCCCAGCTTTTTCTCGTCTCCAAAAATTCCCAAAACATCATCTCTAATTTGAAAAGCTTTTCCAACTGCCATTGAGTAACGAGATAAATCTTCCAGTAACTGCTGATTGTTATTATTAGCCAAAATTACCCCCAAATGCAAAGGCCCTTCAAAAGTATAGAAAGCGGTTTTCCCCTCGTGCATTTTCAAAATTTCCTCTTCTGTAGCTTTTCCCTTGGCTTCCATTACCACATCCAGCATTTGACCAGGAATAGTGGTATAGACAACTTTTTGAAGCTGTTTCAAAGCTTTCAAAATCACTTCGGCTGAAAACCTGGATTCAAACAAAATTTCATTGGCCATTGAAGCCGCCAAATCCCCAGCAATTAAACCCATTGAAACCCCAAAATGTTGATGATCGGCTTTGGGAAAAATTCTTTCGGATATTTTTCTATATTGTTCATGAACTGTGTCTTCTCCCCTCCTCTTGGCATCTCTGTCAATAATATCATCGTGAATCAATAAAAAAGAATGAACCAATTCAATAGACATTGAAGCTCCTAAAATATCAACTCTGTTTTGATTTTTAATCTTACCTCCTCCTAACAAATAGCCATAATAAACCATAGTTGGTCGTACTCTCTTGCCACCTGCCATAGTAAATTTTTCTAAAATCTCAATAGCCTCTTCTGATAAACGATCGATCTTACGAAAACTTTCCCGTCTATCCTTAAAATACCTTCTCATCAAAGGCTCTAAATCTTTCTTATAATTTTCCAAATATTCCTTAGCCTGCATATTTAAGATTAGTATTATGTATCAAGTATTATGTATTAAGCTAAAAATCTCTACGAGATTTTTATTTCAAAAAACAAAGTCCACAGGGCTTAGCTTAATACTTAATACTTACAGCTTAATACTATCTGTGACCCCTACGAGAATCGAACTCGTGTTGCCAGGATGAGAACCTGGTGTCCTAACCACTAGACGAAGGGGCCTGGATTAAATTGAGTCAAAATATTCTCTTAGCATCATAAAAGTCTTTAGGGAATCGCCTTAAACCATAAAGGTTTATGGCGTCATGCACCTTTATGGTGCAAGACGAACCCCTGTTACTAGGATGAGAACCTAGCGTCTTAACCACTGGACGAAGGGGCCAATTGAAATTAACGATCAATCAGCTAACCCAATTATTCTAGTAAAATAAGCTTTTGCTGTCAATAAGTAGTGTTAAGTATCAAGTATCAAGTATTAAGTATCAAGCTAAAAATCTCTGCGAGATTTTTGTTTTTTAATTAATATTAAAATCTTTTACTGATTTTATTAATCCATTTATTAATTTATTCACTTCAATTGTCATGTCACTAATTTTTTTAAAGCTTTCTTTTTCTAGATATTTGATATCTCTAGCTATTAAAAGTTGGCTTTGTAATTCTGTTAAAGATCCAAGAGAAATTCGATAAAATTGAATTTTTTCTTTTTTGAAATTTCTACTAAATCCTTCCGCTATATTGCTTGGAACTGACACAGCACATCTTCTCATTTGATTAGTAAGCCCAAAAATTTCTTCTTTAGGAAAATCTTTCGTTATTGAATAAATCTCAATAGCTAATTGATGGCTCTTTTTCCAAGCAATCAAATCAGTAAAAGACTTTATTTTACTATTTTCTTTAAGCATTTTTTATTTTTAAAGATGTTTGACCCGCAGGGTTCAGCTTAATACTTAATACTTGTGGCTTGATACTGCTTTAGCCCGCAGGGCTTAGCTTAATACTTAATACTTACAGCTTAATACTATTAAAAAATGTGATGTTTTTAAATAATTTTTAAAAAATTATTTAAAAACATCACATTTTTTAATAAAACTATCGCATTCCTCCAAATAATCCTCCAACTCATCTTCCACATCTTTCAATTCCTCTAAATTCTCTTCCAATCTATTCAAATCTTTCTTCCCTATTCCAGCATCTTTTGCTTTTTCTATAACATCTTCTTGATCTTCAATTAAATCCTTAATTCTTTCTTCTTCATCTTCAGCATCTTCACAATTTTCTTTTGATTTCTTATCACAAACAATTTCCGTTATTAAATCTTCGGCCAACAAACGAGAGCCAAAATGTTGAACCGCTAAATAGCTTTTATGACCGTCTTGTTGAAACTCCAAAACCGCTACTCCAATTTCCTTAAATTTATCTGATAAAATATTTTCTCGATGTCCAGGACTATCCATCCAACCCTGATGAACCGAATCAGCTGAAAAATAACCCTCCGCTAAATTTTCACCAAAAGACT
>JAGYNP010000055.1 GCA_018399935.1 Candidatus Moraniibacteriota bacterium | reverse complement strand
TTATATAGTAATTATTATTTAAAATAAAGATACCTTTACTACAATTTATTTTAACATAAAAAATAATTGATTCAAAGAAAAACAAACGGATATAACATTCTAGCTTATTATTAACAATAATTTATTCAATATTGACTCAAATCTTATTATTTGCTAGAATAAATTCAGAAATTGTTTAAAATATCAATACAAACTAGTCAGAAAAAGTTACTTATCTATTAAAAATTTTAAGCATTTTCCTTAATAATCTCATTCAAACAAATGCCCAAACGAACCTACCAACCTAAAAAGAAAAAACGAGCCAGAACTCATGGTTTTCTAAAAAGAAACGAAACCGATCAAGGAAAAAAGGTTATCAAAAAAAGACGAAGAAAAGGACGGAAAGAATTAACCGTTTAAAATTATTTAAATTACACCTTTAAATAAAATTCAAGAAAAAAAGTATAGACAAAGTAAAATCTATTTAAGAATAAATAAGGTAAACAATAAGAATTTTAACAAAAAATACTTATTAAAAATGTAATTTCTAATTATATTTAGAATAATATTGATGCCAACAAGAAAAAATAAACTGAAGAGTAATTCTGAAATTTCTCAAGTTTTTAAAAATGGAAAAACTGTAAAAAACAGTTTTTTATTTTTAAGATATCAATTCAACAATTCAAATAATCCTAAAATTGCTTTTTCAATTGGTCTGAAATATTCTAAAAAAGCTGTTATCAGAAATCATGCAAAGAGAATTTTAAGAGCTAGTGCTGACAGTTTAATAGATAAAATCAAGCCAAATTGCAATTTAGTTTTTTATCTTGATAAAAATTTTCATAAAAAACTGAACTTTCAAGAAACTAAAAAGGCTATGGAGTCTTGTCTTTTTAAAGCTAATCTATTAAAATAGTCAAGTAACTTAGGTTGTACTGATTTATATTTTTTTTATTACATTGTTGATATTTTTTAAATTTAGCTAATTTAAATTTGATTAATTTTTTCCTAATTTTTTTTAATAAAGATCTTTTGAATCCTTACTGTCATTTCTTAAAACCTAAGCTTTTTCTACTTGTCTTTACTCAGATAAAAATCTACATTTGAGATTACTCAACCGACTCGAAACAACAATTTAAGAAATAAAATCATAGACATGAGAAACAAAACAATAATTTAAAATACAAATAAAACAAATTAATTAATACCACTCATTAATTATAAATAATAATTCTAAACATTAAAAATAAATAAATCTATGTCATTAATAACTTCATTTTTTTCAGTTACTATCTATCAACCTTTATTCAATATTTTAATTGGAATTTACAATATTATTCCTGATTTAGGAATAAGCATTATTCTAGTAACAGTTTTAATAAGAATTTTGCTTTTACCTTTATCCAAAAAATCAATTGAATCCCAAAAACAAATGCAAGAAATCCAACCGGAAATTAAAAAAATTCAGGCTAAATATAAAAATGACAAACAAAAACAAGGCGAGGCTATTATGAAATTTTATAAAGAAAAGAAAGTTAATCCAGCTGCTGGTTGTTTACCTTTAATAATTCAATTAATCATTTTAATTGCTCTTTATAGAGTTTTTATAGCGGTAATTAGTTATGATTCAGCCAATACCCTTCTTTATAGTTTTATTTCCAATCCCCAAGAAATTAATACAATATCATTTGGTTTTTTAAATATGTCAGCTGCAGGAAGTGTTAACTTGCCTTTGGCTTTAATAACTGCTGGTCTTCAATATTGGCAAGGAAAAATGATGTTGCAGAAAAACACTAAAAACCAACCTGAAAAGAAAGATCCCAATAAAGAACCAGAATTTGCTGAAATTATGCAAAAGCAAATGCTTTATATGGGACCAGTACTAACTCTAGTGATTGGCTTAACCTTCCCAGCTGGTCTACTAGTTTACTGGTTTATAACTACTCTATTTATGGTTGGACAACAATATTGGATTCTTAACAAAGAAAAGATAAAGAAAATTGAAGCCACAAATAAAAAATAATATATGATATCTATCTGTACGCATAATTTAAAAATTTTTTTATAGACTTTACAAATTTTCGACTTTAAATTATGTTGCTATTGGCATTTTTAAAGATTTAAGGTAACATATTGAAATAATAACTAATTCAAATAAAGATGATAACCGAAGAACAAAAAAATGTTTTAAGAGAAATAACTATGAAAGTTTTAAAAAAACTTCATATCAAAGGCAATGTTTTCATCGTTACTAATGCTATACCTGACAATGATGAATCTATTTGCATTCAAATTCAAAGTCAAGATTCGGGTTATTTAATTGGAAAATCTGGTAACAATTTATTTGCTCTTCAACACCTAATTAGAATTATTGCTTCCAAAAAAATAGAAGAAAGAATCAATTTTATCGTTGATGTTAATAGTTATGTTGAAAATCAAAAAGAAGATATTATAGACAAAGCCAATTTCGCTATTAAAGAAGTTGAAGAAACTGGTAAACCAATTGAGTTACAACCAATGAACAGTTACGAAAGACGCCTAGTTCATGTTAGAGCTTCTAAAAAAGATTCAATTGAAAGCGAAAGTATTGGCGAAGGATTAAACAGAAGAGTCTTAATTAAACCTACTAACTAATCCAAATCTTTGTTTTAAAAAACATAAATAAATATAACGAGTTTGTAATTAGAAGAAAATCACTTTGGGTTTTTTTATATAAAATTAAAATTACAACTTACTAATTACTTTTTATGAGCATTTCTAGAAAAATTACCTACAATGTCATTTTTTCTTCAGTTGCCAAGATTTTAAGTACCGCCACTGCCCTAGTCGGAATTGGACTTATTACTAGGCATCTCGGCCAAGAAGGTTTTGGTTTATATGCCACTGCCTTGGCTTTTTTATCTTTTTTTGGGGCCATCGGAGATTGGGGCTTGCCCCAAACTACTGCAATGCGAATTGCTAAACCAGGGACTGATGAGAAAAAGATAGTTTCCAATATGATTGGCCTGAGAATTTTTATTTCAATTGCAATCTTAGTTCTCACTCCCCTAATCACTCCCTTCCTTCCCTATCCCTATGAATTAAAAATTGCCATTATAATTGTAGCGGCTTCTTATGTCCTCTCTTCTCTGTATCAAATCCTTATTGGAATGTTTCAAAAAAGATTGGCAATGGACAGAGTAACTGGAGCTGAACTGATTGGAAAAATAATTCAGGTTGGTTTAATTTTCTTTGGAGTTTTACAAAATTGGAATTTCTATTTAATTGTAGCCACTCTCTTTATTAACATGCTGATGAATTTCTTATTTGTATTTTTTCTTTCCAGAAAATTCATTAAATTCAAACCAGCTTTTGATTTCAAATACTGGGGAAACATTTTAAAACAATCTATCCCTCTAGGATTGGCTACAGCTTTAACTTTTGTGTATTTTAGATCCAACACTATCCTTCTCTCAATATTGCGCCCTCCAGAAGATGTAGGAATTTTTGGAGCGGCTCAAAAAGTTATAGAAAATGTTAGTTTTTTCCCAGCTATGATTGTTGGCTTAACAATGCCTCTTTTCTCTCACTACATTTCTAAAGATAAGAAGAAATTCAAATTTTTAGTTAGTGAAAATTATAAGATATTTTTCATTTTAACAGTTCCCCTGTTAATTGGTGGAATATTGTTATCAGATAAAATTATTTTATTGATAGCTGGACCAGAATTTGTTAAATCAATTCCAGTCCTTCAGATTAATTTGATAGCCTTGGTTTTGATTTTCTTTGGAACTCTTTTTATGAATGTTATGATTGCCGCCAAACTAGAAAGGTCAATCTTCTGGGCTTTATTAATTTGTGCTGTTTTTAGTATCACTAGCAATCTGATTTTTATTCCAAGATTTCCAGATTCAGCCTATTTAGTTCCAGCTGTTGTTTCGGTTATTACGGAACTTTTAGTAGTTAGTTTAACTGGTTTCTTTATCTGGAAAAAACTTAAATTCTTTCCAAGACTTAAAAAATTTCCTCAAATTATTATCTCTGGCTTATTAATGGGAATGATAATTTATTTTCTAAAAGATTTAAATTTCTTTTTGCTACTTCTTTTAGGAATAATTACTTATGGTTTAAGCTTGCTTTTCTTTAAAATAATTTCTAAAGAAGAAATTCTTTCTCTAATTAAAAAACCAACATAAAATAAAAAAGGTATATTTAAATGACCATTTAAATGGTCATTTATTTTTTTAATAAAAATTATTTTCAAATAAAAAAACTGGTTGCAATCAAATGATTACAACCAGTTTTGTTTCAGGTTTTTTTGTTAAGTCCGAATAGGGATCCTAGCGAAAAAGCTATTATTCCTGGAATAAAACTAACAACAAATAAAGTTTGGACAAAAATAAGCACATCTTGTCCAATAAAAAAGGTAAAATAAACTGCAAGAGAAGAAACAAAAAACATAGCGACACAACTGATTCCAATGACTCCCTTGAAACCAAAGGCCACGGAGATAACAAACAAAATTCCAAGAAAGGCCCAGAACAGAACATCTTCCCAAAAATATGATTGCCCAAATATTAGCTTTGTTTCCGCATTGGCTACACTAACAGCCACTGCAGTTAAGCAACTTACAAATACCCAGAACCAAAACTTGTTAATCAAACTAAATT
>JAGYNP010000054.1 GCA_018399935.1 Candidatus Moraniibacteriota bacterium | reverse complement strand
AATTTTTGATAATAATTATTTTTTATTTTGAATTTCATAATTTATATTTATAAATTTAAAATTACATCATTCGAAATTGAATCAAAATTCAAAATTTTAAATTCAAAATTTTTGTTCGTAATTCTTAAATCTTTACTCATAATGCAAGGCTTCCATCGGACTAATCCTCGAGGCTTTTCGTGCAGGATAAACTCCGAAAATAATCCCAACTGAAACAGAAATTAAAACTGCTATAATTATCGAGGAAAAGGAGATTAAAAATTCCCATTCATAACCCAAAAAATTAATCACAACAGCAGCCAAAAAAGCTACCAAAACACCCAAAATAATTCCGATTATTCCTCCAATCAAAGAAACAAAAATTGATTCAACTAAAAATTGAAGCAAAATGTCTTTGTTTTTGGCTCCAATAGATTTTCTCAAGCCGACTTCTTTAATTCTTTGATTAACAGAAATCAACATAATATTCATAATTCCAATTCCACCCACCAGCAAAGCCACTGAAGCCACAGCTAACAAAAAATATCTAATAATATTGGTTATGTTTTTCAGCATATCCAAGGCCATGGTTTGATCCTTTACTGAAAAATCATCCTTACTGGGATCATCTATATTGTGTTGGTCTCTGAGTGTCGCAGTTATCTGCTTTTTGGCTAGATCTATTTGTTCGATTGCTTCTATTTTTATTCTAATAAAATTTAAATAATCATTCCCTAAAACTAATTTTTGAGCAGTGTTTAGTGGTACAAAAACCGAATCGTTTTGACTAGAAGTACCAAAAGCTGATGTCCCCTCTTCTTTCAAAACCCCAATAACTCGGAAATAATTATTTTTTATTTTAATTTTTTTGTTTAAAGGCTCTTCTTTTTTAAAAAATTTTTCAGCCACATTAGAACCCAATACTACATTTTTTTCCAAACCACTATCATCCTTTTCTAAAAAAAAGTTCCCTTTTTCCATTTCCGTATTAGCCACTTCTAAATAATCAGAATTAACCCCCATTAAACTAAGATTTTCTTCGACATCGTTTCTATTAACCTTGACAGTTCCATTGGAATAACCAGTGATAGCAACTATTCCTTGAATATTTTTATCTTTTTCAATTGCTTCTAAATCCTTATTAGTCAAAGTTTTAATAACAATTCCATAGACAGAGGCCGGTGGTTCATTGTCTTTTGAGGCTCCAGGAACAACCGCTATTAAATTAGACCCAATTCCTTCCACTTGTTTTAGAATTAATCGTTGAGCCGAACTTCCAATGGCCATTATTATTATCACTGCTGCTATGCCAATAATTATCCCCAAAATAGTCAAAAAAGAGCGAGTTTTATCCGCTAACAGGTTTTTTTGGGAGAATTTTATAGCATTAAATAAATACATCGAAAAATATTTAATATTCAACAACCAACATTCAACACCCATTCAATAATCAAATATTCAATGTTCAATTTATGGTTTAAAAATTACCACTAGAAACTACATGATAACAAAAAGTTGATTATTAAAATATTGAATATTGAATGATTATTGATTATTGATCATTCGTTATTTTCAACGTCTTTCACCACCTCTCCATCCTCCACCCGAATCACTCTTTTGGCATATTTGGCAATTTCTGTTTCGTGGGTTATCAAAATAATTGTTTTTCCTTCTTGGTTTAATTTTTCAAAAATTTCCATTATTTTTTTGCCTGATTTGGAATCCAAATTACCAGTCGGTTCATCGGCAAAAATGACTTTGGGATCATTAACCAAAGCCCTAGCAATCGCCACTCTTTGTTTTTGTCCCCCAGAAATTTGATTAGAAAAATAATCAGCTCGATGGCTCAAACTAACCGCTTCCAAGGCTTTGTTTATTTTATTTTTGTGAATTTCTTTATTTACTTTTTCTGTGTCATACAATAACGGCAGTTCCACATTTTCATAAACAGTAGTTCTGGGCAAAAGATTAAAGGCCTGAAAAACAAAACCAACTTCCTGATTTCTGACAACAGAAAGTTCATCATCTGAATAATTTTCGACATTTCGACCTTGATAAAGATATTCTCCACCAGTTGGTTTATCTAAAAATCCTAAAATTTGCATTAAAGTTGACTTTCCTGATCCACTTGGTCCCATGATAGCTACAAATTCACCTTTTTCAATCTCAAAACTAGCACCACAAAGAGCCTTGGTTTCAACTTCTCCACTCACATAGGTTTTACTAAGATTTTTGACTTCTATCAGGCTCGACATTTGGATTAAATTGTTAAATAATTAAATATTTTTCAAATTATAAATTTCCAAGTTCTTTTTTTATCTCTTTTCTTTCCTAAAAAAACATTAGCGGTTATCCCCCTCCCCTCCTAACTTTCCTCTATCCATTCGACTATAGAGTTTCTCGATATTTTTTTCAGCAATCTTGTTTAAGGATAATTTTAGCTCAGAAGCTAATTGTGAAACATACCACAAAACATCTCCTAACTCCTTTTCAATTTCTTTTTTTCTTTCTTCGTCAATAATCCCATTTTTGTCTCTAATAGCCTTTTTTATTTTTTCAGCCACTTCTCCAGCTTCTCCAGAAAGCCCTAAAGTTGGATAAATAAAATTATTGTCTGCATTTGGATAAATAGCAGTTTTTCTAGATTTTTTTTGATATTCTTCAAATTTCATAAGTTTAAATTGTTAAATGGTTAAATTGCTATATCGTTAAATGGCTACCTTCTTTTATTATTCCTGCAAAAGCGAAAATCCAAAGTTTTAAATTTATAATTTATAAACAATATTTAATTTTCAATTAAATCATTCAAATTGACTGGTCTTTTTTTAAA
>JAGYNP010000053.1 GCA_018399935.1 Candidatus Moraniibacteriota bacterium | reverse complement strand
TTTTAGTTATGCTGTTATTTTTTTTATGCATATAATTTTAATTTTAATTTAATAACACTGGTGGATTTGGTTTATTCAATATAATTTAAATTCACTCTTCCATTGGGGTTTTTCTCCTATGACAATATAAAAAAAAGTAATTTTAATCAATTTAAAAAAAATCAAAATGCCCATTAAAGATAAAAAAGAATATCCAAGCCATTCCCCGTAATTAGGTTTTATGTAAACAGGATAGAACTCATAATTTTTACTAATATTATTTGATGAATATTTAAAATAATTTAAAGTGTTATATTTACACAATATTTTTGCTTTTTCATCACTATAGCTAGATAATTCATCGTTAAATGTATATATAGATATGTTATTTTCCTCCAGATAGTATGACTTTCCATTATCACATTTTATAGTAGATAGTTCTTGATCTACTTTTTCCTTAGGAATTGCCACAAAGGAAAAAACAAAAAATACAATAATAAAAAAAGAAAACATTAAAATGTAAACAACTTTCAAAAACCTAAACCAGGCTTTATTTTTCAAAGCACTTCTGGATTTTAAATTTTTATTAGAATTAAAGTCTACTTTTTGCCCACAAGTCTCACAAAACTTAGAACCATTGTTTAATTTTTCTCCACAATTTTGACAATGCATAATATTGTTTTATTTTATTTAATAATAACACCGGCGGATTTGGTTTATTAATTAGAGATTTTTTCTTTCAAGATATTTTTTTACTGGAGTTGATACAGTTTTTTTGTTTATATTTCTTTCTTTACAATAAAGGGTTTTAAACCAAACAGGTAGGGGTTTAATACCTCTGCTAGAATTACAACTGCCACAAACAATAACAATATCTTCAATTTTTAATCCATCTTTCCAGTAAAAAGGCCCATCAAAGTTTAGATGCTCTATAGTAGCACTGTTTTTTCTATTATTTATATTATAAGGGAAAATCATTCTTTTGCCACAATATGAACAATTTTTGTCTCTTAAAAAAACTTTTTCGAGTTGATCTTCTGGAATACCAAATTTATTATTCATAAAAAATTGGAAACTTATTTAACCATACAATATCACAATTTTAATTCATTTTCTAGCATGGAAAAGAAGGATGAGTTTGATTTTTAATTTAAGATCTTCCAATTACCTTTTTCGTGGTTATAAATAGTGTCTTCATTTAATTTCCAAACATTGCCTTGTTCATTGCCGGGGATTAGGATTCCGCCAAAAAGATTTTTATTTTCTTTAATATATTTTTGAAGAGCGTTTGCTTTTAGTTCAGTGTCTTTTGAATCGGCGGTATTTCCTTTTTTAGTGTCAAATATTCCTAGTTTTCCATTGTTATATTTCACTACGAAATCAGGATAAAAAGTGGCGTTTTTATTGTCTTTGTTTACAAAAGGAAGTCCAAAATATATTTCATTTTTTGAATCCCCGTTTTTATACCACCAATCAACTGAAATATTTTTTTCTAAATAATTTTCAATAAAATCAATTTCTGTTTGCCATTTAGTTAAAACAAAACAAGGTTCCATTATACATTTTTCATAATCTTTCTTTATAGCATTCTTCGGATAAAAGTCTTCAATTGGCACATTCCATTCTGGAATTTCTTTATACTCATTACTTATTCTATGACGATTTTTAGCATATTTTTCAACGGATTGATTGATGACTTCTCTAAAAAAATCAATGTTTTTCAAAACTATTTTTTGAAAAGATAACTTGTTAGAAAAAGGCGGGAGTTTTAAATTTTTATTTAAATCCAAATACTTTTCAAATGTTTGATAAATAGCCACCCTTATTTTGTCAAAAGATCTAGCTTTTTGAAACTCTCCGCAATTTTGCTTTAAAAATTCAATAAAAGCTTTTTCTATATCAACGCTTGATATTTTAACTTTATCCTCATCCTTTGCAGTAATGGAAATATCCAAATCATCAATATTGCCAATCGATTCATCTAGAATAATTCTTTCGTCCAACCTTTCAACATCCAGCTTTATTTTTTTGTGTTCTTTGAATTTTTTAAAATTATTCTTTGATTTATTAATATCTAAATCACCTCCTATTTTGTCTATAAATTCCTTGAAAAAGTATTTTCTGTAATTATAGGTTAGATCATTATATTCACCTCTCATCAAATAAACCGATTTTAAATTCAGTTTATCATAATTGTCTTTAATTCTAGCTTTATTGGTTTTTAGATATTCCAAAGCGTTCTCATCAATCTTTATTTCAGTTAAATTAGCATAAACATAAGCTCGATTTAATTCTTCATTTTGATAATGTTTAAATTCTGGCATTCTCATTATTCTTCCTACTGTTTGAATTTCAAAAACCTCACTGCTTGTTTCTCTAAATTTCACTAAAATATGAGCTCTCGGGCAATCCCAACCCAGAGCAATGGCTTGTTTAAAAATCAAGAATTCAACCTTGCTATCAAAATCTTTAATATCATCTAAATTTTCTTTATCTTTTTTATCAGATAACCATTTGGCTAACTTCCCATTATCATAATTGATATTTTTATTTTCTAAAAATTCTTCCACCCATTCAATTTTCTTTTTATCTAAAGCACTCAGTGTTTCTTTGTCGTTGGGCAATTGAATCAAAACCAGTGGTTTAACTTTAGAATTTTCTTTTTGATATAATTTTTCCAGTTGATTCCTTTTTCCAATGGCTTCTTCAAAAACAATTTCATCACCATTTTTCTCACTTTTCTTCAAGTCATCCCTTGAAATATCAGCATTAATAGCCACTTCCTTTTTAATAATTTCAGAATTCTTAACCTTTTGAAGTTCGATCTGAATAGTATTATCATAAAATTCTTTTCTGGGTGTAGCGGTTACATTAACAACTAAAACAGGATTAATTATTTTAGCAATTATCTCCTCGGTGTTTTTGGTGGCGTTAGTGTGGCTTTCATCGACGATTAAAACTATCTTCTTGTCATTATCTCGAGCATTTTGACAGAAAGTTTTTAGATTCCGATCCCATTCGTTATCTTTCATAAACTGATTTAGTGGATCACCTTTTTTAACATCTTTGTCTGGATTGTCTTTTCCGGCCTTAGAAAAAACCTTTTCCCAATTGAAAAATAGAATTTCATTTTCCTTTATTTCATTATCTAAAACATCTTCCAAAAAAGAAAAAGAAAGTCCGCCTCCGCCAACAATTTCCTCAAAACTTTTCTTGCTTTGAGCTGGTAAAATTCCTTTTGAAACCCAAGCAAAAGCAAGATTTTCTTCATTTTCAAGAGCCAATCTTTCAATGGCTTTCGCCATCATTACTGTTTTCCCTGAGCCAGTAGGGGATTTGAAAAGTATTCTTTTGTAATTTTTTTCATCAAAAGCATTTTTTAAAAATTCAGTCGATTTTTCAAAAATCTCATCAACCGCTATTTGTTGATATTCTCTTAATACAATATTCATATTTTTAAAGGTTAAATATTTTTTTATATGTTTCTAAAACTTTTTCTGGAATAGCTTCTACTGAGAAATCAATTTCCAAATCTCTAAATTCTTCTTTAGAAAAATCTTTGGTATAAGAAAAAACATAAACAGCCACGGTTTTACCTTTTAACTCCTTCAATTCTTCAATAAACTCATCAAAATAGAAAAGATCAAAAAGAATGGCAGTGTATTTGTCATTATTCTCAAAGATTTTAATTCGATTTTTGTTGTAGGAATTTTTTACTTTAGAAAAAGTATTTTCTTTTAAGCATAAAATTTCAGTAGAAGTTTCAACAACTTTTTCTTTTAAGTTATCAGAAGCTTGATTGATTTTTATGAAATCAGTTTTTAAATATTTGATATTTCCGCCTAAACCTTTAGCCTTTTCCCCATTAGGTTTTTTATAGCCTTCTGAAACTTTTTTAATTCTTTGCCAAGTAATGTTTTCGCAAATTTTATTTTCATTATTAGTGCAAAGAATAAATTTTCTATTTCCGCCATCTTCTTTGTTTAGATCTAAAACCGCATGGCCAGTTGTTCCCGAACCAGCCATAAAATCTAAGACTGTACAGCTTTTTTCGGCTGATATTTCTAATAATCTTTTAATTAAATTTATTGGTTTTGGAAAATCAAATTTAATTTCATTGTTAAAAATTGATTTAAGCTGGTTTTTTCCCGTAATAGATGTTTTCAATCCATTAAAAATAGAACTTTGAATGGTATAAGAAGGCTCATTTTTAAAAATTTTAAGCCTTGGGACGCCATCTCCGTTTTTACTAAAAAATATCCTGTTATCTTTTAATAGTCTTGAATATTCATTTTGTGATAATGTCCAATTTCTAGTGTATTTTTTTCCAGTAGGAGTAGTTATCGTAAAATATTTACTTCCTGTTGTTGTTTTTATTCCATTTCTAGAAATATTTCCAGACATCCAATCGCCTCTTGGATCGTTATCAACATTTTTAAAATCTTTTCGACTTTTGAAGCGGTATTCTTTATATTTATTAAGTTTCTTATTTTTTTTGTAAACTGCCATTATATATTCATGTTCAATCCTGACAGTTTTTGAGGCAGTCTTAGTGAAAGAACTTTCTTCAAAATCCAATAAACTCCATATATACTGTTCAGTGTTTTTAAAACCAAAAATTTCATTACACAATAATTTTAATTGTGCTTGTTCGTGATCATCAATAGAAATAAACATGACTCCATCATCTTTCAACAAATTCTTAGCCAACTTTAATCTTTTAGACATAAAAGAAAGCCACTTGGAGTGCCTAAACCTATCTTCTTTGTCAACAAAATGATCATTATAAACAAAGTCTTTATTGCCAGTGTTGTATGGTGGATCAATGTAAATAACATCAATCTTTTTTCTATGAGTATAATTTAAAACAGAAAGAGAGTGATAATTATCACCCTCAATTA
>JAGYNP010000052.1 GCA_018399935.1 Candidatus Moraniibacteriota bacterium | reverse complement strand
CCTGAACCGGCCACTTTGTTTTTACTAGGAACGGGTTTGATCGGATTGGCTGGTATCAGTAGAAAAAAATGAACAATTAACAATTAACAGATTGTTTTAAAAAAGCACTTAAATCTTTAAAGATTTAAGTGCTTTTTCTTTTTGATAGTTCTGGGATGCATTTTGAATAGTTCTCTTATTTTTGTTTAGCGATGACTAAGCAGTGGATGGATTTGGGTTTTAATTTTCTTAATTCTTTTCCACATTCCATTAAAGTACTACCAGTAGTTGAGACATCATCAACCAATAAAATTCTTTTATTTTTTATTTTTTCTAAAAATTTTAAATTAACTTGAAAAGCTTTCTTTAAATTTTGTTGTCGATTTTTAGCATTTTTTAATTTAACTTGAGTTGAGGTAAATTTAATTCTAGTTAAAACTCGATTATCAACTTTGATAGGGAAGCCCGGTAATAAATTTTTAGCTAAATTTTTAGCTAATAACTCAGCTTGATTAAAACCTCTCCAACGAAGTCTTAAAGGATGAAGGGGAACGGGAATAATAAAATCAGGAATAAGCAATTTATTTTTTTGATAAGTTTTTATAAGAATTTTAGTTAAAGGATCAGTTAATTCAGTTACAAATTTGTATTTAAAAAGATGAATGGATTTTGAAATTATAGGATCTTTATAGTTGGTAGCTATAGTTAAACTATCAATCGGTGGTTTTAATATTTTACAATAGCGGCAAGTTTCACCGAATTCGGTCAGAAATTTTTGGCAAATTGGACAAATTTGAAAGGAATTTAGTTTGATTTTCTTCAAACAATTTTGGCACAAAAAAGTTCCTTCTTGGTCACAAGAAAGACAATGTTTAGGTAGAAGAGTATCGAGAGTTGCTGTTTCGAGATTTTTTAGGAATTTAAGAATTTTGGTCATTCTTATTTTTAAATCAAAATTAGTTGCCAGCTAATAGCTAGTAGTTATTATTTGGGTATTAAAAATTATTAGTAATTAATTTCTGGTAAATTTTTATTATTTATGAGTAATGCGAATTAATCTGTTTAACTAAAAATAACAAAGGGATTTTCCGAGCTGTTATTTCAAGTTTTAATTGTTATTCTAAGTTTGTCAAACAATCTACTTTTACTTTGTAAATCTTTTGACAAGCTTAAGATGATAGTTTGCAATATCTTGCTTGTTGTTTGGCATTAAAGATTTTTCGGATCTTTTAATAAATAAAATAGTAAATCTATTAATTATAAAAATTAATTTGCACTATTTATTGATTTGATAATAACTTTTTTGTTTTTAGTGCCTAGCTCAATTTTTTTGATTTTGCTAGTTAAAATTTTTTCAGCTACTAGAGATTCAATATTTTTTTCGATTTGATTTTTAATTAATCGAGCTCCTTGTTGAGGATTATTGCTTTTTTGAGCGATTAAATTTAGAACTGATTTATTAAAAGTCAATTTTATTTTTTTGTTTTTAAGTCTGTTAATTAATTTCTGGAGTTCATTTTTAGTAATTTTTTCCAAAGAATTTTTATTTAGATAATTAAAAATTAAAATACTATCAAGACGGTTTAAAAGCTCTTTAGATAAAGTTTTGGAAATTTCTTTTTGAATGTTTTCTTTTGTTAATTTTTCTTGTTTTTTTAAAGAGTTGCTGGAATCATCGAATCCGATTTTGGAAAGTTGATTCATCTCTGAAGTTCCAATATTAGAAGTTAGAATAATAATAGTGTTTTTGAAATTAATCAAACGACCTTTGGCATCAGTGATTTTACCTTCGTCTAAAACTTGCAATAAAACATTAAGAATATTCTTGTCAGCTTTTTCAATTTCATCAAAAAGAACTACACTATAAGGATTTTGACGAACTTTTTCAATTAAACTTTTATCTTCATCATAGCCAATATAACCAGCTGGGGCTCCTAATAATTTGGAAATAGAGTGTCTTTCCATAAATTCACTCA
This sequence comes from Candidatus Moraniibacteriota bacterium, assembly GCA_018399935.1. GTDB lineage: Bacteria > Patescibacteriota > Minisyncoccia > Moranbacterales > DUUL01 > UBA2773. The sequence continues at coordinate 3,072 of JAGYNP010000052.1, read as the reverse complement.
TATTAATTTGAATTAAATTATTGGTTTGAATTGGACATAAGGATTCAGCTAAAATTTTAGCGGTTAAAGTTTTTCCTACTCCAGAAGCACCAATAAATAAAAATGAACCCAAAGGTTTATTTGGATCAGATATTCCACTAGAACGACGTAATAAAGTTTGGTTAATCTCCTTGATAACTTCATTCTGACCGATAACTTTTTTTTCTAAATCAGCTTTAGTTTTTTTGGCAATTTGATTATTTTTCTCGATTAAAAGATTTAAGGGAATTTTTGCTGATTCAGCAATTATCTCTAAAATATCCTGAGAGATTAATTTAATGGGATTATTTTTCTCAGTTTTTTTAATTTCAGTTTCAATTTTTTTAATTTCATTTTTTAAAGTATATTCTTTATTACGAAGAAGAATAGCTTCTTCGTATTGGTCAGAAATAACTAAGGCTTCTTTTTGTTTAATTAATTTCTTTAAATCTTCTTTTTTGGTGCTAAGTTTTTTATAAGCTTTAATATTAGTTAAAGATGTTCTTTTTTTAGCGGAACCTTCATCGATTAAGTCAATAGCACTATCAGGCAAAAATTTATTAGGAAAATATCTTTTAGCTAACGATGACGCTAATTTGATAGAGTTGGCAGATATTGTAATGTTGTGATATTTTTCATAAAGAATTTTGATTCCCTTTAGGATTTTTTCAGTTTCTTGAGGACTAGGTTCATTAACAAAAATAGTTTGAAATCTTCTTTCTAGTGCGGGATCTTTTTCAATATTTTTTCGATATTCATCTAAAGTAGTTGCTCCTATAACTTGAATATCTCCTCGAGAAAGAGCTGGTTTCAATAAATTAGCAGCATCCATTCCTCCCATAGCATTTCCGGCTCCAATTAAAGTATGAAGTTCGTCAATAAATAAAATAATATTTTTATTGGAAGTAGCTTCTTGAATAACTTGTTTTAAACGAGCTTCAAATTCTCCTCTGAAATTAGTTCCAGCAATCATAGAACCTAGGTCTAGGTTAATAATCTTTTTATTATTCAAGTAATAAGGAGCTTTACTTTGGTTTATTTTTTGAGCCAAACCTTCAATAATAGCAGTTTTTCCGACTCCTGGTTCACCAATTAAAACTGGGTTATTTTTATTTTTTCTTCCTAGTATATTGGAAATTCTTTCCAATTCTCTATCTCGACCGACTAAAATATGATTGGCTTTAATTGAGGTTTGGTTTAAATTTGTTCCAAATTCTTTTAAAGCCGATTTTATAGAGGAATGTTTTTGTGGAGAAAAGAAATTTTCAATAATAGCTTGCATTTCATTCATAAATTGAGGATTTTGATTGTTGAAATTATTTTCTTCAAAATTTTGACTAGAAGATAAGTTTAAATCTTTTTTAAAATATTTATTTAAAAATTTGGATTCTTTTTCAATCATTAAACTTAACAAGGAATGAAAAAGATGTTCTGTTCCAACAAAAGGTGTCTTAGAGATAGAAGCTATTTTAAAGGCTTTAATTAAAACATCTTGAACAGAAAATTTAAGAGGGAGTTTTTTTATTTCTTGATTAGCGGGTAGGGTTGAATTTTCTTTAAGAAGATTATGCATAATAAATTCACCAAGACTACCTTTCTTAGTGGAAATGGAATTAACTAAATAAAGACCATTAATTTTATTAAGAGTTTTTAATCTAGAGATTGCTTTGGCTTTATTGATTACAAAGCGAGCATTTTTTGATAATTTATCTTGAGAGGAGTTTTTCATGAGTGTTCTTTATGTTTAAGATTAATTATATTTAATTTTTTAAATTTAAGTTAATTTAACGAAAATGTCTATTGTTTAAATTTTTGTATGTTGTATAATTTCGGATAATGAATTGGTTTATTTTTTAACTTAAAATTATAATTTATTTTTTAGATATTTAGAAAATTGACCAATTTTAAATTAAGTGATAAAATATTTTTAGAGATAAACTTATCTAGGGTTTTACTCTAATTAGTCGTTATTTGTTTCGTTGAATTAGTTGTTTAAGGGATTTTTACTTAATCAATAAAAGGTTATTACGCTACACAAATAATAATTGATTAGAGCCTTAAACAAAGGGCTTTCGATAATAACATTAGACGAGTTAGATAATTTTATAAAATAAAAATTAAAAAAACAAAAGTGGAAATTGAAAAGCATTTTCAACCTTATTTAAATAATATTGCCAGTTATTTTAAAAAAATCAAGGGTTCTTCAGTCGGGGTGGATATTGGTGGGGATAACTTAAAGATAGTAAAACTAAAAAAAACAGGAAAAGGTGTAAAACTAGAAGACTATGCGATGGTTAAAATACAAAAAGGTTTGACTCGGCAAGAATTAAGAAAAATTTCTGGAAAAATTATTAAAAAAGTTTTTGAGGATATGGGAATTAAGGACAGTAAATCGAATATTGCTATACCATCTTATTCTTCTTTGATTACTTTAATGGAAGTTTCGGGTCAGACAGAACTTGAAATTAAAAATGAAATTGAATATGAAGCTCCGAAATATATCCCAGTTGATTTAGAGCAGGTTCTTTTTGATTGGCAAATTTTAGAAATAAAAAAAAAGGAAAAGAAAAATCAAGAAGAATTAATAACAAATGAAATTAAAAAAAATCAAAATAATCAAAAAAATAAAAGTCAAGAAGGTTTAGGTAGAGATAATAGTATAGTTGAAGGCTCAGAAGAAGGTAAAAATAAAATTCTGTTGGTTTCTACTATGAAAAATGTTAGTAATGAATATCAGAAATCTTTTGATGAGAATGATTTAACTGTTAATTTAATAGAGGTAGACTGTTTTTCAATACAAAGGTCTTTATTAAAAGGACAAAAAGGAAATTATCTGATTATAGATATGGGAGGCAAAGTAACTAATATTATTGGAATTTGTAAAGGGCAATTAATTTTTAGTCAAAATATTGATTTGGCTGGGGATAAATTAACAGAATTAATAGCCAAAAGTTTAAATGTTGACAAGGAACGAGCTGAAAAAATGAAATTAAAGCAAGGTATGAAAAATGATTCTGTTAGTGTTAACAATAATATAATAGAGCCTTTTTTTGA
>JAGYNP010000051.1 GCA_018399935.1 Candidatus Moraniibacteriota bacterium | reverse complement strand
GAAATTCAAAATTCAAAATTCAAAATTAATTTATATTGCGGGTTCGAGGCTTTGCCTTGAACCGAAAAACAAAAATTAAACTTATCTTTTTTTCTTTTAAAAAATACTATACAATTAGAATACATAAATTTTAAAAAACAAAAATGAAACAACAAATCAATATCAATCTCAAAACTTTATTAAAATTTTTGGGAATAATTATTGGTATTTTTTTAATACTAATCATTGTTAATTTTTTGACCAACTTAAAAACTTCAGATTCTCTTGAATATTCAACTAAGAATATGAGTCAGGAAGTTTTTAGCACTACCATGCCTTCTGTCGACAATAGAAATTCGATCAATGACCAAATTGCCGAGGACACTGATTATCAGAATTCAGCCACTCGCCAACAAGACCAATTAACTGAAAAGAAAATAATCAAAAACGGAAATTTAAGTTTAAAAGTCGAACAAACCGAGAAAGCAGTCGATGAAATTACCTCCATCGTCAGAAATCAAGCTGGAGAAGTTTTTTCTACTAATTTTTATGAGAGAATCAAAGGTCAAAAAAGTGGATCCATGACTGTCAAAGTTCCTGTCAACAAATTTGAAACAACCCTTGAAGAAATCAAAAAAACCGCCACCCAGGTTATTTCCGAATCCACTACTGGCCAAGATGTAACCGAGCGCTACACTGATCTGGAAGCTCAATTGAAAAACAAAAGAGCTGAAGAAGAAAGTTTTTTGAAAATTCTCGATCAAGCCCAAGAGATAGAAGACATATTAGCTGTTATCAAGCAACTCTCAAGAGTTCGAGGTGAAATCGAAAGACTGGAAGGGCAGTTGCGTTTTATGAACTCTCAAACCGATATGTCAACCATTGTAATTGAAATAAGCGAGGATGTTGAAATTTCTCCAGCTCAAAACGATTGGCGACCTTGGGAGGTAATTAAAAAATCTTTCAGTGATTTAATTGTCAGATCGCAAGATTTCGTTGACAACACCATTAGATTCATTATAATAGGAATTCCTTCATTAATCCCAACTTTAATAATAATTTGGATAATTTACCTGGTTGGAAAAAAAATTTGGAGTAAGTTTAAAAAATAAATAATTTCAACAAAAAGGAGATTTGAGATAGAACACTTGTTGTTTATAATCTTACTTACTATTTGGTTCTTTGTTGCTATTTTTTTAATTTTTCTTTTCAGAATTCATATTAAAAATACCAAGATAATTAGAACTTTAGAGAAAAATAATGGAAAATGGATAAAAGATAAAATTCCCATTAATCCTAAACTTCACCGAAAAGGATTCTTTTAAAATAGTTGTTTTTTTAGTCCTACCGCTGGAAAATTCCAACCTTATGATATTTTAAAAATTTCTCCCTTCGGAGAAGAATTCATAGAAGTAATTTACCATTCAACCCCTGGAATAACTAAGAGATATAAAATAGAGAGAATTGCTTATGTTTCACTAAAAAATGAAATTCTTAAATAAGAAATCACTTCCTAATTTAAAAATCGCCTCATCGATAAAAACTCAATGAGGCGATTTGTTTTATTTAATCAAAAACCAGCCTAGAGACTGGTTTTTTATTTTATAAAATTTTCACTCTAAAAACTTTACAGATTTTATAAACTAACTTCAAAACCTCGCCTTCTCATCAATTGTTCTTTTTTTTCTCAACGACCGTTGTCCTCTTTCTCTAAGATCTTTAATTTTTTCTTTTTTTCTAAAAATTTGTTGCAATATAATTTCTTCTAATTCATCCATTACTTCAGTTAAATTAAAACCTTTTTTAGAAGCCTCGAATTTATCTTTAGGAACATCTAAATTTAACTTAACAGTCCATTCACTTTTTTTATCTTGATTAACTCTCAATTCCACCAAAATCTCATCGCTTTTAAAATTATTCAGCGCACTTTTTTTTATTTTATCTATTTTTTTAATTAAGTATTTTCTTTCTTCGGGGCTTAACTCTACTTCATTGAAATATTCTCTGATTTTCATAATGATATTTTTAATTTTTATATCCCTTTTCCATTTATCATTATAGCAAAAAAAGAAAGAATTATCAAAAAAATTCAAAATAATAAAAATAAAAAAGATATAAGAATACAAGAATACAAACAAATCTCAAATCAAAAATTTTAATTTTTAATTTGAGATTTATTTCCTTTTGTTTTGCTGCCACTCTTAATTATTTTCTCAATAAGTATTTTCCAAAAAAATAGTAGACACTATCCAAATTAATCTTTTTAGTAAAACCTAACCCAAAGATAAACTTGCGAAATAGCCACTGTTACAAACATAATAACCAAACCAACTTTCATGAAATCAAGAAACTTAATTTTATATCCAGATTTTTCAGCCATTCCAGCTACTACTAAATTAGCACTAGCACCAACCAAAGTTCCATTTCCACCTAAACAAGCTCCCAAAGCCAACGACCACCAAATAGGATTTAAGCCTTGAGTAAAAACTCCTTCCATTTGTTCTACTAAAGGAATCATTGTTGCCACAAAAGGAATATTATCAACAAAAGCTGAGAAAACCGCCGCTCCCCATAAAATTAAAACTGAAGTAATTTGAAAATTCCCCTGAGTTAAAGACAGCATTCTTTCAGCCGCCCAATTAATCGCTCCCACATATTCCAAGCCTCCTACCAAAACAAACAAACCAATAAAAAAGAAAATTGTTACCCATTCTATTTCCTCTAAAACTCTTTCTGGATTTTTTCCATCTAAAAATAATAATAACCCTGCTCCAAACAAAGCAATAGTAGCCGCCTCCATCCCTAAAGCTCCATGAAAGAAGAAACCTAAAATTACCAAAATCAAAACAAACAATGCCTTTTTTAAAAGAGCTGGATTTTCAATACTCTCTATTTCGTTTAACTCCATAACTCTTTCTCTATTTTTTTTAGTAGTTTTAATTTTTTTACCATACCAAAATTTAAATAAAACTAATAAAATTGGAACTATTAACACTATAACTGGACCTAAATACTCAACAAATTGCATAAAAGTTAATCCAGCTGCACTACCAATCAAAATATTTGGTGGATCCCCAATCAAAGTAGCTGCTCCTCCAACATTACTCATAAAAATTTCCACCAACAAAAATGGCATAGGATTAATCTTAAGATTATCACAAATCACAAAAGTCATTGGCACCATCAAAAGAACTGTTGTTACATTATCTAATAAAGCTGAAAAAATTGCAGTAATTAAAGCGAACATCAATAGAATTTTCCAAGGATCCCCTTTAACCAACTTAGCCGATTTAACTGCCACAAATTGAAACACTCCGGTTGTCTTGGTGATACCAACAATAATCATCATCCCAATTAAAAGTCCAACTGTATTAAAATCAACAGCGTTAGTAGCTTCATGTTGATTATAGAAACCCATTATTTCTCCAGCAATAATCATCAAAGCTCCTCCAAAAATTGCAACAATAGTTCTATGAACTTTTTCAGAAATAATTGCTCCATAACTTCCCAAAAAAATCAACAAAGCAATAGTTATCATCCCATTAGTGATTTGAAAATTTTGTATAATCTCCATTTCTGATCCATGCATAAAATAAAATTAAAATAATTAATATGAAAATATTCCAAAAAATACCCTCGCCCAAAACAAAAACAACGCCCAACGCTGTTTTTAAAAAAAATTATTATCTATTATCTTTAGGATTTATTTGATTATCCTTAAAGAAAACATTATGTAAAGCATTCTTTATACAAGTTCTGGTAATTGCTCCAATTAATTCCCCATCACCGTTAATAACTGGCATAAATCTCTGATTACTCTTCAATGAATAAACTGCCGCTTCAATCATAGCATCATCATCAGACAAACAATGAAAATCTGTATCCATAAAATCCTTTAATTTCAATTTTTTAGCTTTACTAGAATATTTATCAAAAGTTCCCTCTGCTCCAAACATTGAATTAGTTGGATTTTTTCTCAAATATTCAGGAACAACTTGTTTAATCAAAGTTCTCGAAGATATTAAACCAACAGGTTTTTTGTTTTCATCAACCACTACAATACTATTAGTTTTTTTATCAACCATTTGTTTTACTACTTCAGGAAAAGTTTTTTTTTGAGAGATAGTATTAACCCAATCACACATATAATCTTTTACAAACATCTTTTTGAGTTATTTATTTTAAAATCATCAAACACCAATATATAATTATCCTTTTTGAAAAATTTGTCAAGAAAGAAATAATTTCGAATTTTGAATTATGAATTTTAAATAAATTTTTAATTTTTAATTTTATTTCGCTACTGATTGTATTAAAAAAATTTAGAAATTAGGTCATTCGAAATTGAATCAAAATTCAAAATTCAAAATTTTATTTTATAATTACAATTTATTAATGCCCCCTTAACTTTACAAACTTTCTAAACTCATTCCGAGTCAATCTCCTCAATCTTAACCTCGATGACTCCTTGCCCAATACTAGCTAATTCAGCAAAGGCCACTTTATCCAGATCAATAACTTTCCCTGTTCCTGGATCTGGTCCATAGTCATTAACTTGAACAATAATCTGTTTGCCGTTTTCTTGATTGGTCACTCTAAGCCAAGTTCCCCTAGAATAACGAACTGAAGCACACTTCATTTTACCAGTAAAAGCATACCAGCTAGCCCTTCCTTTTTGAGTGCTAACAATTTCAATTTTTCTGCCCTCCACTATAATTTCTGGTTGAGGTTCTTTAATAATTTTTGAAGCTACTTTGGTTTTACTAACCATTTCTCCATCTTTATAAACCAACTGATACTCAACCTCTCTCAGGCCTGCTTCTCCTTCTTGTCTAGTTTTAACAACTTTCCATTTTAATTTTTTATCCTTCTCGGTCAAGGTTTTATAATCAATTATTTCTTCTTCTTTAACTTTTTTCTTTTCCACCCTAACAATCGTTACCTCTAAATCTTGTTTAGTTAATTTTTTCAAACTAGGTTGAATTTCATCAAAAGGATTAAGTTTGATCTGCTCTTCTTCTAACATTTTTTCAATAGTTTTTTTAATAGTATTTACTTCTCTGATTTCCCCATCAACCTCTACTGTCATCTTTCGATTAGTAGTAACAAAAACAATTAATCCTGGTTCAATTTCTCTTTCCAGATCAGGCATAACAAGATCTTTCAAATAAATTTTCAATTCTTTTTCTTTGAAAAAGTCTTTTATGGTGACAGCCTCAGTTGTTGTTTGATAACGCAACCCATCTATTACTACCTCCATTGAAATTGGGCGTTTGAAATTTAACTCTCTAGTATCAATAAAAAAACTTCTCCAAATCAAAAAAGCCAATCCAATTAAAACTAATAACCATAAAATTATTTTAATATGAAATTTTAATTTCATTTTTTAATATAAATCAACTATTCTAAAATTTCTATTTTTTTAAAGCACTTTACCAGTTTCCGTTCCGCTATTTTTTAATTCTTCAGGTGTCCCTTCAAAAATAATCTCCCCCCCATCTTTTCCTCCTCCTGGTCCTAATTCTATAACCCAATCAGCAATCTTAATCACATCCTTATTGTGTTCAATAACCAAAACTGAATTACCTTTATCTATTAAATTATTAATCACCTCAAATAATTTTTTGATATCACTAAAATGCAAACCAACCGTTGGTTCATCCAAAATATATAAACAATTTCCATTAGATTTTCTAGCTAATTCCGAAGCTAATTTAATTCTTTGAGCCTCTCCTCCTGATAAACTATTAGAATTTTGTCCTAATCTTAAATAACCTAAACCAACACTCATTAAAAGTTCTAATTTACTTTTAATTGAAGATACTGAATTAAAAAAATGATAAGCATATTCAATTGTCATATTTAAAACATCAGCAATATTTGCCCCATGATATTCAATTTTTAAAATTTCTTCTTTGTAACGTTTCCCATTACAATTAGGACAAACTGAATAAGTATTTTCTAAAAAAGGCATATCTATTTTTACCACCCCTTCTCCTTGGCACTTTTCACAACGACCACCTTTGGTATTAAAAGAAAAATAATTAGATTTGTAACCTTTCTCTTTAGCCATTTCAGTTTCAGAAAAAATTTTTCTAATTTGACTAAAGACTCCAGTATAAGTGGCTGAATTTGATCTAGGAGAACGACCAATCGGAGTTTGACTAATTGTTATTATCTTTTGAATTTCTTCTTTACTAATAATTTCATCACAACGATTTTCAATATCACTTTTTTTAATTCCTCTCGATAAAACATCATTAACTAAAGAACTTTTGCCACTGCCGGAAACCCCAACAAAAACTGTCATACATTTCAAGGGAATTTTCAAATCAATATTTTTTAAATTGTTATGTCTAGCTTTTTTAATTTCCAAGCTGTTACTAAAATCAATTTTTCTTTTTTTAGTTTTAAACTTCTTTTTCTTATTTATAAACTGAGCAGTTTCACAATTAGAATTTAATAAAGATTGATAGTTACCCTTAAAAACCACTCGACCTCCTTCATTTCCAGCTTTAGAGCCAAAATCAACTATGTAATCAGCTGCTTCTATCACCTCTTGATCATGCTCTACTATCAACAAAGAATTTCCTTTGGCTTTCAATTCTTTAAAAGTATTAATTAATTTTTTTGTATCCCGACTATGCAAACCAACAGTTGGTTCATCTAAAACATACAAAACACTACTCAACCCACTATATAGCTGAGTAGCTATCCTAATTCTTTGATATTCACCTCCTGATAAAGTTTTGCAAGGACGATCTAAATTTAGATATCCAACTCCAACTTTCTCTAAAGGCTCAAGTCTAGCAATAGTTTCTTTAAAAAATTCCTTTAGAAATTTTTCTCCTTCTTTTTGAAATTTTTTTGAAATTTCTTTTAAAAAAATTATTAAATCAATTATTTCCATTTTAACGATCTCATCAATTCCTTTTCCTTCAATTTTAATATTCAAATATTCTTTTTTTAATCTTTTACCTTGACATCTTGGGCATTTCTTTAAAACAAAATACCTCTCTATTTCATTCTTAGTAAAAACATTTGAATCAATTTTTTCAATTTTTTCTAATAACTCATTAGCAACTCCCTTAAATTGAATTTCCCCTTTTTTATCTTTCACTCCCCAAAAAATTTTTTCAATCTTTTCAACTGAAATTTTATTAATAGGTTTATTTAATGAAACTCCTAAATTATCTTTAATAAATTTAATTTTTTTTTGACTAATATTGTTCTCGCTCAACCTTCCCCCTAATCTAACCCAAGGTTCAATAGCCCCTTCAGCAATTGATAATTTCTTATTAGGAATAACTTTATTCAAATCAACCTGTAAAACTTCTCCTAATCCTTGACAACAATCACAAGCGCCTTCAATTAAATTAAATGAGAAATTTTTTTTATTAAAACTTTTCAAAGAATAACCACACTTTGAACATTTAAATTTTCTGCAAAAAACAATCCTTTTTTTATTTAAATAAACAATTACTTCATCATTAACAGACTTTTTTAAAGCAATTTGAATTGAATCAATAATTCGTTCTTTATCAATAAAAATTTTATCAATAAAAATTTTATCCACTAAAATTTCAATCTTAGATCCAGATAATTTTTTAAAATCTAAATTTTTAACATTAATTACCTTGCCTTTAATTACTAATTTAGAACATCCCAAATTTTTAATATTTCTCAAAGCTTTAATTGGATCTTTTAAATCAATTTGATAATAAAAGGAAATTAAAACTTGACTTCTGTTCTCCAGTTTACTAATTTCTTTAATTATTTTATCCGGATTATTTCTTTTTATTTCCTTGTTGCAATTAGGACAAAAAGGTTTTCCATATTCAGCATAAAAACCTCTAAATAAATCATAAATACCCGTTATAGTTCCTAAAGTCGATCGAGAATTTTGAGAATTAAACCTCTGACCTATAGAAATAGCTGGGCAAAGATTATCAATTTTATCTACTGCTGGTTTTTTAACTGCATTCAAAAAATATTGAGCATGACTAGACAAATTTTCTATATAACGACGATATCCTTCAGAATAAATTGTATCAAAAGCCAACGAACTCTTTCCACTACCAGAAACACCTGAAACTACTACTAATTGATTTTTGGGAATATCTATATTTATATTTTTAAGATTATTCTCCCTAGCTCCTCTAATAGAAATTTTTTTCATCAAAAAATCAAGTTAATTTATAATTTTAAAAATTTTTTTATTTAGGGATTATTTCCAAATATCCCCTTTCAGCAACTTCTAATTATACGCAAGTTTTTAAAAAAGTAAATGGAAGGAAGTCAAAAAGTCCTTAAAGTCAAAAGTCCATAAAGTTATTGTTTATAATTAGCTCAAACCACTTTCAACTTTATGAAATTTACGAACTTTATGAACTTTATGGACTACTCCCGCGGGTTCAGTGGCTCCTGCCCTGAACCTTAAAAATTATTAACTACCCCATTAGACATGGCGATTAGAACTCAGGTGAATAACTTTCAAACTTTCTAAACTTTACGAACTTTATAAACTTTATGAACTTTATGAACTTTACAGACTCAACACACCACAAAACCCCAACTGTTATTGGGGCTTCGCGTTTATTTTATATAAAATTAAAACTAAAGAACAAATTAATAATTTTACAAGACTAATTTAATTACTTTAAACTAGGCACTCTAGCAGAATATTTTTCCAAGTTTTTCAACTGACCTTCTGTAAGTGTTTTTGATTTTTCAATAGAGTCTCGAATTAAATTCTTTGAAAAATTTATTTGGCTACCAGCTCTAACACCTCCTGTGTGATCTACATTTTTTCTTAAATAATCCTCTATATAGATTTTGTGTTCAGCTGTTAATTCAGAATCATTATTTTTTTCTAAATAACTAGCTAAAGCTTTTCTAGCTAAAGTAGTTTTTCCATCTCCAGCTACAGCAGTTTCAACAAAAGCTTCTTCTGTTTCTTCGCTAACAACTGCAGGCTCCGAGTCATCACCCTCAATCTCAACTGCTTCTGTTTCATTTTCAGTTGATTCAGTTTCGGCTGATTCATCATTAACCTTAACTTCTTCTTCTGTTTCAGTGGCCTCTGTTTGATCAACTTCCTCTTCTGTCTCAGTAGTTTCTGATTGATTAATCTCTTCTTCATCAAGCATAAACTCTTCTTCCAAGTCTAATTCATCATCATAAACCATTTCCTGACTTCGATTAGAATAAGAATAAATTCCCCCTGCGATCACTACTACGATTAAAACTGAAATTATAATTCTAATATTGTCTTGAATCCAGTTTTTAGTCTTCCCTCCTAAACCAAGTTCCTCTTGGCTTTCAAAATCTTCATTTGCCATCTATTTCACCTGCCTTTCTAGTTTAAGGGACTGTTTCAAATCACAGTTTTGCCTGCCCTGCCAAAGCCTTGGCGGAGGCGGGTTACGAAATTTT
>JAGYNP010000050.1 GCA_018399935.1 Candidatus Moraniibacteriota bacterium | reverse complement strand
AGGAACTTTTTTTTCTTCTATCAAATTAGTAATAAAAAGAGGAATAAGTTTTTCTGGAAATTGAAAAGGCCCATAGTTATTAGAACAATTGGAAATTGTTATGGGCAGCTGATGAGTATAATAATAAGCCCTTACCAAATGATCTGAGCTGGCCTTTGATGCACTGTAAGGATTTCTGGGATTATAGGAATTTTTTTCACTGAAAGGCTGATCGTCTTTATCAAGATGGCCAAAAACCTCATCAGTAGAAATATGATGAAATCTAATTTTACCATTCTCCAAAGCAGAATTCAGCAAAACCATTGTTCCTTCAATATTAGTTTTAATAAATTTACTACTATCCAAAACTGATCTGTCCACATGAGATTCGGCGGCAAAATGAACAATTAACTCAATTTCATTATCTTTAATGATTTTGTCAATTAATTTTTTATTACAAATGTCTCCTTGAACAAATTGATAGTCTTCATTTTTTTCAATTTCTTTTAGATTTTCTAAATTCCCAGCATAAGTCAAAGCATCTAAATTGAAAACTTTGGAGTGTGGATATTTTTTCAACCAATAACGAATAAAATTAGAACCAATAAATCCTGCACCTCCAGTAATTAAAATACTTTTATACTTCATTTTAAAAATTTAATTTTAAATCCCTATATCTTTTCAAATTTTTATCTTTGTCCGATAAAATTGGCTTTTTAATAGGCCAATCGACTTGGAGTTCGGGATCATCCCAAACAATTCCTGAATCGCTCTCTGGTGAATAAAATTCATCAACTTTATAAATAAATTCGGTGTTCTCTTTTAAAGTACAAAATCCGTGAACAAAACCTTTGGGAACAAAAAGCATTAATTTGTTTTCAGCACTTAATTCAAAGCTTTGCCATTTTTTAAAAGTTGGAGAATCTTCTCTCAAGTCAACAATCACATCATAAACTTCTCCCTTAGTAACCCTGACTAATTTGGCTTGTGAGTGAGGTTTTTCTTGGAAGTGAAGTCCTCTTAAAACTCCCTTTTCAATCGACATCGAATGATTATCTTGAATAAAATTATTTTCAATTCCATTTTCTTTAAAAAGTTTTTCAGAATAAGTTTCCATAAAAAATCCTCTATTGTCCTCAAAAACTTTTGGCTTTATCAAAATTGCATCTTTTAATTCAGTTTTTTGAAATTCCATGATAGTTGCTACTTTTTAAAAATTCTAAAAAATTTAACTTTAATTAAATTAACAAAATAATTTAGTTCTTCAATTTTCATTATTCTACTAGCTAGATAAAATAAAATCAAGCCACTAACCAAAGATACTGCAGTTTGAGACAAGACTCCTAGAAAAGTATACATATTAATAGAATAATCAAAAATAGATAGATTCAAATTTTCCAATAAAAAAGCCATTAGATATTTGGTAGTTTGAATTCCAATTACCATTGACACTGAAGCAGTAATGACTTTCCAGGTTTTTTCGATAATTGATTTTTCTCCTAAATTTCCAACTTTTTTTCTCAAAATGATCAACAACAAAATCATATTAATAATCGTGGCAATTGAAAAAGACCAGACCAAACCAATAAGTTGATACTCTTTAATTAAAATCAAAGCCAAGATTAAATTGACAGCCTCTGAAAAAAGCCCAACCAGAAAGGGAATTTTAGTGTTATGAATGGCATAGAAAGCTCTGGCCAGAAGAGGAATCAAACTCTGGGCGAAAAGAGAAAGAGAGAAAACCCCCAAAGCTTGAAAAGTCAAAATGGTATCTTGCCAGTCAAACCTACCTGACCCTAGAATTATTCTGACTAGCTGAGCTCTTAAAACAATAAAAACAACCGAGGTTGGAATAATAAAAAATAGAATCTTCTCAAAAACAGAGGAAAAATTAGCTATAAATTCACTCTTTTTATTTTGTGCCCAAGAACAAGTTAAAGTTGGAAAAGCCACAATAGCAAAAGAGATACCAAATAATCCCAATGGAACACTTTGAATATTATTAGCTAAATTAAAAACCGCCAAACTTCCTGAATCCAAAGTTGAAGCTAAAATTGTTACTATTAGAAAATTTACCTGAACCACCGCCAAACCCATTGTTCTAGGAATCATTAACATTAAAACTTTTTTAAGATTTGAATCTTTAAAATTAAAATCTAACTTAAATTTAAAGCCACAACGAATAACTTCAGGAAGTTGAATCAAAAGATGCAAAAATGCTCCCAAAACAACTCCATAAGCTAAACCTTTTATCCCGAAAACCTCTACAAAAAAAATTACCCCAATAATAATTCCGATATTATAAAAAATTGGTGCTAATGAATAAAAAAAGAATTTTTTATAAGAATTTAAAATCCCACCTAGAATACCAGAAAAACCTAAAAGCAAAGGACTAATTAATATTATTCTAGTTAAAGCAACCGCCGAAACTTGTTTCTCTGGTTCAAAACCAAAAACTATCCAACTAATTAATACTGGAGTAAAAATAAAAATAATTCCAATTATTAAAATTAAAACTATTCCAGCTAAAGACATCATCTTATTAACTAACTTCCAAGCGTCTCTTTCTTTCTCTTGAGATATTAATGAAGTAAAGACTGGAATAAAAGCCGCAGATAAAGCACCCAGAATTAAAAGATTAAAAATTAAATCTGGTATTTTAAAAGCAGCATAATAAATATCTAAAGTATCACCTGCTCCAAATTTAGAAGCAAGAATTCTGTCCCTAATTAGACCCAAAAACCTACTAAATAACCCAAAAGTAGCTACCAAAAAAGTAGCATTTAAAATAGACCTCGAAGAACTTTCTCCGTTCATTAAGTATTTAATAAATTTTTTAATCATTTTGTTTTTTTTATTAAAAATCTTTTTAAATTAATTTATTTAAATTATTAAAAAATCAATTTTAAATTAAACTACTCAAAAATAACCTTAATTAAATAATCATTTCTTCAGTAATCTCATAAAATTACAAAATTTTTCATTTTTGATTACAGTTTTAAAAAAAATCAAGTAACAAATAAATTATATTAAACAATACAACAATTAAACAATATAAATAAGACCTATTCAACAAAGAAAACACAAGAAAAACCTATTTTATAATTTCTTTGCCATATTCCAACCATTCAACAATCCCCATTTCTAAATTGAATAATTTTTTATAACCCCAGTCTTTCAATCTCTCAGCAACAAAATGACTCCGACTTCCAGTTCGATAATATAAAGCAATTTTATCAGTTTTTTTAATTTTAGTTTTATCAAATTCTTCTTTAAAATGTGTTGATGGAATAAGCTTAGCTCCTTTAATATAACCTTGTTTAAACTCAAAAAATTCCCTGACATCCAATAATTGAATTTTTTATTCTTTATTAGTTCTTCAAAATCATCTGCTGATAATTGCTTAATCGCCATTTAATCAGATTATTTCTTAGAATCTTCTAATTCCTTAATTAATTTATCTAAATCAATCCCAAATTCTTCCACCACATCAGACAACTTCTCAAACCTAGCCGCTGCACAACCAACACAAGGCAAACCATTTTTGTTAAAAATTTCAATAGCTTTAGGGTAATTCTCAATTGTTTCTAAAATATTAGAATCTCTATTTAATTCAAATTTTTTATTATTCATTTTAATTATTTAGTAAATTATTTCTAAACTAAACCAACTCTAACATAATAATAATATCTCTCAAATATTATTTAATCTCAAAAAAATCCTTCCAAAGTTTTCTAGGCAAAACTTCCGGTTTATTATTATACTTATTTTTTTTATTTTCTGTTTTTTCTTTAGACTTACTCTCCAACTCCAACTCTTTAGAAAATTCCCTGCTTATTTCAT
>JAGYNP010000049.1 GCA_018399935.1 Candidatus Moraniibacteriota bacterium | reverse complement strand
AAATAAATTTAAAAAGACAACTAAATTTCCCCTTACTACTTTTTTATAGTACTGGGACTATTTTAGGTTTAGGAATTTATGTCATTCTTGGAAAAGTAATTGGTGCAGCTGGAACTTTAGCTCCCTTTGCTTTTATAATAGCCGCTATTATTACTATTTTTTCAGCACTTTCTTATAGTGAATTATCTGCTCGTATTCCCAAAAGTGGTGGAGTAGTAAATTACGTTGAAAAAGCTTTTCATAAAAAAATATTATCTCAAATAATTGGTTATTTATTAGTAATTTCTGCTATTATTTCCACTGCTACAGTTTTAAATGGTTATGTTGGATATGTACATACCTTTGTTGATATCCCTGCTTTTGTTGTTATTCCTTTATTGATTATAATTTTATCTGGTGTAGCTATTTGGGGAATTAGTAAATCTGCTGCTTTGATTACTATTATTTGTTTAATTGAATTAATCGGAATTTTTTTAGTAATATTTTTAACTGGAGATATTTTAGTAGAATTTCCTAGTCGTATTTCTGAATTTATACCTAGTTGGAACCCGAATCAATTTAAAGGTATTTTAACAGGTAGTTTTCTAGCTTTTTTTACTTTCATTGGATTTGAAGATGTAGTTAATGTAGCTGAAGAAGCTAAAAATCCAGAAAAAAATATGCCTCGAGCAATTATTATTTCCTTAATTGTTTTAACTGTCCTCTATATTTTAATTTCAATTATTGGAGTTTTGAGTTTGAGTACCACAACATTAAAGGAAAGCTCTGCTCCTTTAGCAGATATTTTAGCTCAAAAAGATTCTCGTTACCCTTTAATTATTAGTTTAATTGGATTAGTAGCAATCATTAATGGAGTTTTAGTTCAAATTGTAATGATTGCCCGAGTTTTGTTTGGAATGGCTAGAGAAAAATTAGCTCCTGTTATTTTCTCTCGTTTAAATCCTAAGACTCACACTCCAGTTTGGGCCACTGTTTTCTCTGGCATTATTATTTTATTTTTGGCACTTACTTTTAAAATGAAAAGTTTAGCTATGGCCACTAATTATATTTTGTTATTAGTCTTTGCTATGGTTAATCTTTCTTTATTAATAATTAAAAAAAGAGAGAAAAATAAATTAAAAATTAAAAAATTTCCTCTTTTCAAATCAGAAATTAAAACCTATCCCCTATTCGTACCAATTCTAGGTCTAATTTTAACCTTAATGATCTTATTAGTTCAAATTTATTTTAATATTAATTATTAATACTCTTAAGATAAAAATCCTTTTTCCCCTAAAAAATTATAATCTTACTTATGACCAAAAAACAAGTTATTAAAAAAACCGAAGAATATGTCCAAAAATGCATGAAATCATTACACCCCAATGTTCATGATTTTAAACATGTAGATCGAGTCCGAAAATGGGCTATTAAAATAGCTCGAGCTGAAAAAAAAGATATTTTTCTAGCTGAAATGGCAGCTTTATTACATGATGTAGGACGATCTAAAGAAAATCCTCCCAAAATACTTCATGCTGATATTGGAGCTAAAATGACTTACCAATTTTTAACTAAAAACAAATTAGTTTCTCCAGAAGAAGCTGAGCAAATTACCTATGCTGTAGCTTGCCATGGACGCGGTGGAAAAGGATGGTTAGTTGAAATTACTCAAGATGCTGATAAATTAGATGGGTTAGGGGCTATTGGATTAATGAGAGGTATTCAAGGGACTCACACTTTACCAGAATATATCCACCCGGCGGGTGAAGAAAAAACTAAGTGGCAAGCAGGAGAAGCTACTAAAATATTAAGAAAACAAGAACATGTTGGAAAATCAGTTATTGAAAATCTTAACTTTCAGATTAGTTGGTATAAAAATTTTCATACTAAATCTGCTCGAAAAATTGCTAGGCCCTTGGTTCAATTTATGAAAGAATATATCCGACAATTTAAAAAAGAATTAAAACTAAAATGATTAAACCAGAATTATTAATCCCCGCTGGGAATTTAGAAAAATTAGAAACAGCCTATCTTTATGGAGCTGATGCTTGTTATCTGGGCGTTCAAGGTTTTTCTTTGCGAGCAGAAAAGTCAGAAATAAATTTTTCAGAAACAGAACAGGCTATTAAATTGGCTAGAGAATATAAAAAGAAAATTTATCTAGCCCTTAATTCTTTTATTTATGATGATGAAATAAAAAAATTGGAGAGGGTTATTAAAAAATTAAAGCAATTAAAACCCGATGCTTTGATTATTGCTGATCCCGGAGTAATCCATATAGCCCAAAGATTAAATCGAGCTCAGCTCGAAAAAAATAAAATTCCGATTCACCTTTCTACTCAAGCTAATACTTTAAATTCCGAAAGTATTAAATTCTGGAAAAAAAATGGAGTTAAAAGAATTGTTTTAGCTCGAGAATTATCTCATACTCAATTAAAAAAGATTAAAAAAGCAATTGGGAATACTGAAATTGAAATATTTATCCACGGGGCCCTATGCATCTCCTATTCTGGTCGTTGTTACTTAAGTAAATATCTAGTAAATAAAGATGCTAATCGTGGTGAATGTACTCAACCTTGTCGCTGGGAATGGGAAGCTAATGAAAAGATTAAACCAGAACGGAAATTAAAATTTGAACAGTCCTCCTTCGCCAAGGCTTCGGAGGATCTGCGAGAAGATAAAAATAAACCTATTCAAATATCAAAAGGGATTAATTATATACTCAACTCTAAAGATCTTTGTCTTTTAGAAAAATTACCAGAAATATTTAAACTTCAACCAGCTTCTTTAAAAATTGAAGGTCGAATGAAAAGCTCCTATTATGTCTCGGTAATTTCCATGGTTTATCGCCAAGCCATTGATGATTATTATTCATCTCCCGCTCTATTTAAAAAGAACTTAAATAAATATAAAAAAGAATTAACCAATATTTCTCATCGAGATTACACTATTAACTTCTGGGACGGATTTAATGATAACACTATGAATCCTAAATCATCTGGTTATATCAAAAAATACAGAATGGTGGGAGTGGTAGAAAAATATGATGAGCTAAATAAAGAATTATATATCCAAGCTCGCAATGAAATTAAAAAAGGACAATTTATTGAAATTTTAGATTATAAAAATAAATCTGTTAATAAAATTAAAGTTAAAAGTATTTTTGAAATAAATAAAAATGAGCAAATCGAGTCTGCTCACAATACTTATTATATCCGAATTCCTTGCTCCCAAAATTTTCCTCCTCAGGCTATTATTCGAGGTAAAATAAATCCCTCACCATTTTAATAAAA
>JAGYNP010000048.1 GCA_018399935.1 Candidatus Moraniibacteriota bacterium | reverse complement strand
AGCTTTCGATAACATGCTTTTTCCTGAGCCTGGAGGACCTGACATTAAAATATTGTGGCCACCAGCTACCGCAATTTCCAAAGCTCTTTTGGCATGGTTTTGTCCTTTGATATGGCAAAAATCTTGAGGACTAATTTCTTCGTTTATTAAATTATTTAAATCAATATTCTTTTTATTAAACTTGGCAAACTTTCTTTTTTTTAATTGTTTCACAAATTCACTTAGAGTTTTTATTGGAAAAACATTTAAATTGTCTACTAAATTAGCTTCTCTGGCAATTTTTTTAGATAGAAAAATGTTTTTAATTCCATATTTTTTCAAAGACAAGGCAATTGGCAAAACTCCTTTAATATCTCTCAATCTACCATCTAAAGATAATTCACTTAAAAAAACCGAATTTTTCGGTAGTTTTTCAATTTGCTTAGTAGCCAATAAAATTCCTAAAGCGATTGGAAAGTCGAAAAAAGGACCTTCTTTTTTAAGGTCAGCTGGAGCCAGATTGACAGTTGTTCTTCCAAAAAAATGAGGAGGTTTGAAGCCCGAGTTTTTGATGGCGCTAGTCACTCTTTCTTTCGCTTCTTTAACTGCTGTGTCAGGCAAGCCAACAATATTAAAAACTGGTTGACCAGGTGCAGTGTCAACTTCAATTTCAATTAAATTTCCATCCATTCCATAGATTGAGGCGGAGTAGACTTTTGAGGACATTACGAGATAAAATTAAAAATAAATTATTTAACAAGTGTTTTTAAAATAAAATAATAATTGTTTTAAGAGGTTTATTTTAAAATTTTTTTATGTAATAATAATCATTGTGATTTTAACATAAGAATGCATTTAAATGAAAGATGAATCAAGAAAAAAAATTAATCTTAGAAGGTTTATTCATCAACTTTGGTTTTTATTAAAGCCTTCTCATCGAAAAATTTGGTGGCTGATTTTTTGGGTTATTTTAGTGGAAATTTTTAGTTTAATTGGACCTTATATTTTAAAGATAATTATTGATTTAATAATTGATTTTAAAATAGAAAATTTTCAAATTATTTTGTTTTGGATAATTAGTATGTTTATATCAAATCAAATTACTTCTTTATTTACTTATATCAAAGATCGAAAATCTTTAGAAATTATAGCTGATTCTGATTTTTATTTGGCTAATAATGCTCAAAGCAAAATGGTTAATCTAAGTTTAGCTTATCATGAAAGAGAAAATACAGGAAATAAAATTATTAAAATTCAAAGAGGAATTAATAGAATCAGGGAGTTGCTTTTAAGTTTGTTTTGGGAAATTGTTCCTATATTTTTTCAAGTTATTTTTACTATGATGGTTTTATATTGGGTTAGTTTTTGGTTTGGTTTAACTATAACTTTTTTTGTTCCAATTTTTATTTGGATTACTTTGAAAGTTAATAAGAAAGTTCATCCGGATCGAGTTAAAATTTATAAAAAAGGTGAAGAAGCTTATGGCTTAATGACTCAATCAATAATAAATATTAATACTATTAAATCTTTTGTTCAAGAAAAAACAGAAGTTAATAAATTTAAAAAAGTTAATAAAATTGTTAAAAAAAGTGCTTTGAAAGTTTTTGGAACTACTATGAAATATAATCTTTTACGAACTTTGATTATTAATTTAGGACGAACTACTATTTTATTTTTTGGAATTTATTTAATTTGGCAAGGAGCAGTGACTATCGGAAGTTTAGTTTTTGTAGTTTCTATTTCAGAAAAAGCTTTAATTTCTTTGTTTAGAATTTCAAGACTTTATGATCAAATTATGGAGAGTAGTGAACCATTAGCTCGTTTATATGAACTAAGTTTAGAAGAATCAGAAATAAAAAATCCAAAATTTGGGATTAAACCCAAGTTTTTAGTTGGAGAAATTGAATTTAAAAAAGTTTCTTATGCTTATAGTGATAATAAGAAAAAAGCTTTAAAAGAAATTAATTTAAAAATTAAATCTAATCAAATGACTGCTTTGGTTGGTCCTTCTGGTGGAGGAAAGACTACTTTGGCCAGAATGATTTTTAGACATTATGATCCTCAAAAAGGGCAAGTTTTATTGGACGGAGAAAATCTTAATAAATATGATTTGTATGAATTTAGAAAACATATTTCAATTGTTCCTCAAGATGTGGAAGTTTTTAGTACTACTATTAAAGAAAATATTGCCTATTCTCGACCGAAAGCTACTTTTGAAGAAGTTAAAAAAGTGGCTAAAATTGCTAATGCTGAAGAATTTATTAATGATTTAGATGAAGGTTATGAAACTGAAGTTGGAGAGCGAGGAATTAAATTATCAGGTGGACAAAGACAGCGAATTGGAATAGCTAGAGCAATTCTTGCTAATCCTAAAATTTTAATTTTTGATGAAGCTACTAGTAATCTCGATTCTTATAGTGAAAAGTTAATTCAGGATGCCATGCAAAAAATTCGTAAAAAACGAACAATAATTGTAATTGCTCATCGTTTAAGTACTATTAGAAAAGCTGATCAAATTTTTGTTTTAGAAAATGGTCAAGTTGTAGAAAAAGGTACTCATAATCAACTTACTCAAGAGAGATGTGGATTGTACAGAAAATTAATTGATTTACAAAAATTAAATCAGGTAGAATAGAAGATTATTATTTTTTAAAAAATAAAGAAGAATTGTTGTTAATGTTTTTTTGTGTTACAATTTTTTACATGGATAATTGGGTCTATAAAATCAAGAAAGCTCTTTTTAACTAAAATTTATAATGATTATTTGTTTTTTTTAAAATCATAAAAATTTTTAAATAGTAATTTAAAATTAAGATTGATTAAAATAATAAAAATAAAAAAGGAGCAAATAATGGAAGAGATTTTTAAAAAAATTGATGAATTACCAGAAAAAATTTTACTCCCATCAAATGGAAGATTGGGGCCAATAAACACACCTGAAAGAGCTTATTTTCAGTGTAATATTTGGAAAAACAAGGAGGGAAAAATTGCTGGGCGAGTTGGATATTTAGCTGAAACAAGTTCAGGGAAATCCATAACCTTCTCTTTTTGGAATTTTTTTGAGGAATCATTAATTGATTTTTCTAAAGCTTTAGAACGTATAGAAGAGAAAATAAAAAAAAGAGAAAATGAAATTGGTATTAATCTCTAGTAATTTTAGTAATTAAAGAGTTTGTTAAACAACAAACTCTTTTTATTTTTTAATATAATCTTGATTAAAATGAGTTGGGGTGTTAATATAGAATTTATTGCAAGTTCTGGTTTATATTAAAGTAACAGATCTTGAGGTAGCCGGGGTAGCTCAGTGGTAGAGCAAATGACTGAAAATCATTGTGTCGAGAGTTCAATTCTCTCCCTCGGCACGGCTTGAATTTAGAGTGGTGTACTTATTCCTATTGAAATTATTAAATTTTCGTAACGAAAATGACACCACTTCAAATTCATAATCAGATATAAATTTTTTGAAGTAGGCGAGTATAGTATAATGGTTATTACTCTAGGTTGCCAATCTAGAGATACGGGTTCGATTCCCGTTACTCGCTCAAAAATTAATAAATCTCCCTGATTTTCTCAGGGAGATTTATTAATTTAAGGCTAGGGAATCGAAAGACGGAGGCACTACATTCCGAACTAGCGAGGAATTATAAAAAGTGTGCCGAGTTCGGGCAGGAAGCACTTAATGAAAAAGAGCTGGAAGCGAGGTTTGAATTTAGTGACTTGACGCCGATTCCCGTTACTCGCTCACTATAAATCCTCATTTGAGCTAGTTTTCTACTGCAATTTTCAAATTTTAACTAAATTATTTAAATAATTATTTTCAGTTTTAATTACGTAATATTATTACCTGTATTTATGTAAATTTAAGAAGTTAGCGCCTTTTCTAAATTCAGAATCTTTTGCAAAAATTTTATTAGGTAGTTAAATAGTCAACAGATTTTCTAGAACGATTATTGAGCTTTTTTATACCAACAGTGTATCTTTTTTTGTTAAGAACAATAAGGATTACAAAATTAGTAAGGTAAGAAAGTTTTTTAGTTGTAGAATTTTATAAACCTTTTACTTTCTAAATTTTCCAATTAAATTTTCCATTGACAATATTTGATTTTGGATATATAATACTTGTGTAAGTTAAATATTTTTGTTGAAGCCAAGTGGTGGTTTGCATAGTTTTTGTGAACTGCTTTTTTTTATTATTCTGAAAATTTGAATAAAAAAAGTTTTCCAAAAATTTGTAAACCAAAAAAATAAATAAGCTTTCATAATATAAATAAAAAAATGAAAATTAATATTTTAAAAAACAATTTAATAATTTTAACAGCAATAGTAATATCGTCGTTTTTAGGGACGGGAGAGACCAGAGCCGATGAGAGAACTACTGAAAAGCAAATTATTAATTATGTAAATCAAGAGCGAGTTAAACAAGGTTTAGAACAATTAATTGAAAGTGAAGTTTTAAATAAAGTAGCTGAATTAAAAGCTCAGGATATGTTGGGAAATGACTATTTTGCACATACTTCCCCTGATGGAGTTGATCCCTGGTTTTGGTTTGATAAAGTCGGTTATCCTTATAGATTCGCTGGAGAAAATTTAGGAATGGATTTCAAGACTGTTACAGCTGTTCATGAGGCTTGGATGAAAAGTGAAGCGCATAAAGACAACATTCTTTCTAATAAATATAAAGAAATTGGGGTAGCCGTAAAAACTGGAATTATTGATAATAAAGAAACTCAGATTGCTGTGCAAGTTTTTGGAAGTTCCTTAAGAGAAAATGAAGTTTCAGTTAACAATATTCAAAATAATTTTGAAGAAGAAGTTTTTAAAAAACCTGAAATTGAAATTTCTCAAAGCTCACTTTATTTTTGGCAGGGAGAAAAAGAAGATGAATTATTGATTTCAACTGAGGTTCAAGGAGAACCAGAAGAAGTGTTGGTTGTTTTTGGAAAAAAAGAATATGTTTTAGAAAAATTAAGAGAGAATGTTTATGTTAATTTAATTTCTTTAGATGGAATAAATTTAGAAGAAAGTGTTTTAATTAAAGCCTTAGGGGAAAATGACCAAGTAGTTTTTAATAAAGTTCCTGACAAATATTTAGCTGAATATTTACTTGAAAAAGATGGCAGTCAAAAAGAAGAAAATGAAAATCAAGTGGTGGCTATGCTTTCTTCGGAAGAAAACAGCAATCAATTGGTGGATAAGGTTCGAACTTGGCTTAATCAAACTGGGTTGATGTTGTTAATTGTTGGGTTATTAGTGATAACTATTTTAAATATTTGGATTTTGGAAAGAGAGGAAGAACGACTATTAGAAATAAAAAACGCTTAGATTAAAAATTAATTATCTGGAATACTTTTTCGTCAAAAATTTCTTTATTACTTTATTTATCTCTAAATAAGATTTGCTGTATTGTTCGTTTTTTCTTAGATTACTCTTAAATAATTAGTTTCAGGGAAAAAGGAAAAAAGTGTAAACGTTTAAATTATTAATAAAAAAGTATGTGAAATAAAAAGAAGAAATTTTTCTTCCTAGGAAATTTATTAAAATTTCCTGGAAGGAAAAACTTCGAAAGTTATGACTTATTTCAAGTAGATTAAGAAAAAAAGGACTGAAATTAAAGAGAATAATCTATTTCAAATAGGTCGGAAAAACAAAAATAAAAATTAATTTGATCTTTGACAATTAAATGGGACTGTTTCCAATCACAATTTTATTACGAAATTTTCTATTTTTGAAAAATTTAACCAAAAATAGAAAATTGCAGTAAAAAGGGTAATTGGAAACAGTCTCTAAATAAACACAAAATAAAACAGCTAAAACTGTTAACTTAAGAATAGAAATCTCTAGTCTTATCAACTTAAAACGGTTGATACTATAGAAGCAAAGACCCTAAATTATTTGGGGTTTTTTGCTTATAAAAACGGTATCATAGTCTAGTTTATGATACTATTTTGGTTTGAGCTGTTGTTTTGGTTTGGTTTGGGCGGAGTTAGGTTTTTTCTTTTAAATAAAGGGTCAGTGGGGTTTTTGAGAATAATTTTTTAGTCCCTTTTTTGAGTAAAACTCCGTTTCCGAGGTACGACCGCTGCATCCGCAGAGGTCGGACCTCCGAAACTAGCTTGTTGTGAATTTAAAATAGTTTTTTGTTTGAAGAAATAGGGATGGTTTTGGGGTGTTTTAAAAATTTATTAACTGAAAATTATTTAAAAATTACCTCTTACTATTGACAATTATGTCAAAATATGCTATAATCAAGCTTCAAAACCAGAATTGGGTCTGGTTCGGAAGAGAACTTTGACAAAAAATAAGAAAAGGAGAATAAAAATGGCTGAGAAAAAATCCAACAATAGTAAGATTTTTACTAAAGAGAATTTTTTTGCCACCTTATTAGGTGCATCTAGTTTTAAGGATTGGGCTCGGTCTGAGGGAGGCAAAATTGCTTTGGAAAAAATGTCCTCTCGGATGTTTGGAGTTGGACCAGAAGATGAAGCGCTTTTTAGAAAAGCGATTAATTATCTTCTAGATGAAATTTTAAAACTTGACAGAAAAACTCAAATTGAGGAAAGGAAAAATCTTGATAAAAAAATTACTCAATTTCTTGTTTATTTGAAAACCAAAGGTTGGTCAACTTGGTGGTTTAGAAATGTTTTGGCTACCATGAGAAAAGGAGATGCAGAAGGTGAAAATCAGGCAGCTCAAACTCTAGCCAATATAATTGAGGGCAAAGATTTTAATGAAATGGTAGAGATTGCTGGTCCTGATCTAATTCATAAATCTTACAAAAAAAAGATTTCTGAGGGTTGGGAAATTGTTGTTGGCAAGGGCGGACAAATGATTTTTTTGTTTGATCGTTCCAAGATTAGTAATTTTATTCAACCGAAAATCGAGACTGCTAAGAAGGATTTTAAGAGAGGTTTTGTGCAGACTTTCTTGTGGTTTTGGGGATCAATTGGCACTTTGGTAATAATTTTCTTTTTGTTCGTTTTGTTTTCCAATTAACTAAAAAAGATAAATAGGGGAGATATAAAATGGGTATTATAAGTAGTTTTTTTAGTTTTGTCGTCAGCCTTAATGGTTTTGTAGTTCTTGCGATTTCATTGTTGTTGGGTTTTATTTCCAACTTCTATTTCGGTTTCGCTATTTTCTTTCTGAGTTTCTTGGTGATCGTTACCTCACCAGAACTTAATGTTAGAGTTGGTGAAAATGATTGGAGATTCGGGATTCCTGTTTTTCCTGGAAAGCCTTTCTTTCGGCTAGCACTTGGGCTGACGGTTGCGGGCTCGATTCTCTTTGCCATATTTGGTGAAGAGACCTTGAGACCTTATCAAGAGAGCTTCAGACTCTCCAAACTTCAAAACGCCACTCAGCAATCGGTTAAACTGATCAAAGCTGGAAGAGTTTTTTTTGAGGAAAGAGGTCAATGGGATTCAATTTCTAAAACCAAAGGAATTTTCTTGGGTGAAGAAAAGACAACCCAGGAAGGTGAGCTTGTTTTAAGATTTCGTCTTCAAGGAGACAATCCCAATCGTTATAACGGACCTGTAGTTTGGGTTCCGATTTTGATGGTTAGGAAAGATACTCTTTCTCAAAATTCTCAAAATTCGGTTGTTGAAATTAAAAACAAAAGTCAGCTGGAGATTGGGAAAGAGTGGTGGAGGACTCATTTTCGAAAAGAGTCCTCCAAAATAGTGAAACTAACCCCAGAGGAGGTTGTGAGGGAGGATCTCTATGGAGATTCTTCCGACAAATTGAAGCTCTTCATCGACGGTTTTGAAAACGGCGACATCATAGAGTTTAAAGAGGACTTCTGGGTAAGAACAAACGGTGGAAAGAGACAAAACACCGTGTTGTTTGCTGACAATAAAAATATCAAGTCTTTTCGGGGAGATAAAATTCCTCAAGGGACAAGATTTCATGTACGAGGAAAAAGTGGAGTAGATTTACTTTTTTTCTCGGAGGGAAGAACTCAGGTGGATTTTTCAGACCTAGTTCTCAAGAAAATTAACTAATAAAGACCGCGAATAGTAAACACTATTTCGCGGTCTTTTGTTTTAATTGAAAAAATTAGAGCAATCCTTTCAAAAAATCATCGATAAATTGGATTATAATATAGGTAGCTCCAACCGTCGCTACGGCTATGATAGAATATTTAAAATTTTGTTTGGCATTCTCAAGGTTTTGACTTCGGCTATCCCCCATAGCAAATATATACATTATTCCAGTAATCACAAAAGATAAAACCGCTAGTATAATAAAAATAGTCAATAGCCAATTAACAAAACCAGTCAAAACTGTCATTATTCCACCGTCTGTTCCACCAGGATCAGGAAGCCCTGTATTATCTGGAATTGTTATTGTCGGTGGTGGAACATCGGGATCTTCATCAGCTTGAATGATAGGGATACTAGTAGTAAGTATTAAAAATAAGCTTAAAAATAAAATTGTTAT
The DNA here is from genome assembly GCA_018399935.1 of Candidatus Moraniibacteriota bacterium. Taxonomy (GTDB): domain Bacteria; phylum Patescibacteriota; class Minisyncoccia; order Moranbacterales; family DUUL01; genus UBA2773. Next base: position 10,635 of record JAGYNP010000048.1, on the reverse strand, counting down.
TGTTTTTTTCATTTTTTTATATTAAATAATTAAAATATCAGCAATAAATATTATTATTATATGAGCTGAGAGACTGACGATCAGCCCTATGATTGAATATTTAATAAAATCTTTAGCTTTGTTGATTTGCTCTGGGTTACCTCCTGAAGTTATAAGCATAATTCCTGATATTACAAAAGCTAGGGTGGCAACTACGGCCAAGATCATCGTTGTCCATTCTAAAAAGTTTAATAATACATCCTCGGGAGTGTTATCTGGCAGATCAAATTCATTTCTAGCTGTGTCGATACCTCCTCTCCAATCTGCAAAAACTTTAAAAAGAGGAGTTGTTAAAAATGCGATTGAAATATAAATGTATTTTTTCATTTTATATAAAATATTTTATTAAATTGACCACTATGTAGGCGAGCAAAGCCGAAACAATTCCAAGAAGGGCAATCCGCCACAATCCGTGGGCTTTCTCAAGAGTTCCCTCATCTCCACCAGCTGACAAGAATGTAATTCCAGAAGTTATTAAAACTAATAAAAATAAAATAAAAATAAAAGCAACTACTAGGTTGATATAATATAAAAAATTGTTTAAAAATTCAGCTGGAGGGAGGTCAGCGGTTTTTTTGGAATTCTTAATTTCTTGAAAATCAGCTAAAATCGGATTGGCAAACAAAAAAATGCCAATTAAATAAAAAAAGTTTATTTTCAGGCTTGTTATTTTCATTTTTATTAATTTTATTTTAACACAATCTTCGTTTGGTTAATTTGATTTTAACATTGAAAAATAAAAAAAACAAGCTCGAATCTACCTGAGCCTGTTTTTTGTTTTTGTCAGGGGTTGTTAAATCGTTGTATCTATAAGAGTCTCAACAAATCCAACTACTACATAACCAATCAAGGCTACGGCTACACCAATAATTGAATAAATCAACCAAGTTTTAGCAGTTTCTGCTCGTTCAGAATTACCACCGGCTGTAATAAACATAATTCCCGATGCCACAAAACCCAAAACTGCTAAGATACCTACAATAGTAAGCAAGACACTCACAATATTAACTAGAGTGTTTTCCAAAGTATCAGTTGGGAGTCCCGTAGTACTACTTCCAGTACTTGGATCAAATTGAGCACCTACTAATAGAGGTAAACTAAAAACTGTCAACAACAAAGCAAGAGACAGAAGATTTTTTGTTATTTTTTTCATTTTCCCACCTCCTTTCCGTTTTTTTTCATTTTGTTATATTTAATTTTCTATATTGAATTTTCTATAAACCAAACAATTTGCCTTACTAGCAGAAGAGCTGAGCCAGCTACCATAAAACCAATAATTGAAAATCTGATATTTTTTTTGATTTGTTCAGCTCTGGAGCTATCTCCACCACTGAATAAGTAGAGAATGCCATTTACCACTGAACTTATTATAGCAATAGTTGCGATTATTGACAATAAAAAGGATAGGGTTTCTTCAACAATTGCGGTTAAGGTTGGAGCCTCATCTAAATTAGTTGGAGTTGGTGCACCATTTAAAACAATATCCATAATTTGATTCATTAGAGTTGGTCCAGAGAGCGCCAAAATTAATCCCACCAAAGATCCAGTTAATATTTTTTTAGCAGTCCCTAACATGGCATCATTGCCGGTGCTGGAAGCTATCAAGTAGACTATTCCTGAGATTACTATAAACAAAACCCCTAAAAAGGCTATGATGTCTAAAATTCCCTGTAAAACGCTTTTGAAAAAATCTGTCAGTTCCCCAGTTGAACCAAACGGGTTATTAAAAGAAATGTCTAACCCCCAAACAACATTAGGAATAATTAATAGAAATAGAATTAAAAATATGATTTTTTTGTTTTTCATAAAGTTCCTTTTAATAAACTTAAAATAAATCTTATTAGTATTAGAGATCCTCCTGCAATTGAAAGTGAAGCAATAGAATAAATAAAAATTTTCTTAGCTTTATCAATTCTTGAATTATCTCCCCCCGCTCCAAGATAAGAAAGTCCGCTATAAATCAAAGCTAAAGAGGCTAAGATGACAATTAGGGTTAAAACAAAATCTAAAATATTAACTAAAATTTCATAAACAGTATTGGCGTCTTCAAATTCTGGGGGTGAATCTCCCGAGGCAAATATATCTTTAATTTCTCTCAGCAAAGAAGGTCCGCCTAAGGCCAGAGCTAGTCCAATCAAGGAAGCCACGATGGTATTTTTGGCCAAGGTTAATTGACTGTCCTTTCCTCCAGCTGTCATGTATAAAACTCCACCGATTACTATAAAAATAACTGCTAACCAACCAACAATATTTTGAATATTTACTAAAATTGCATCTGTGAGAAGTGAGGTAAGACTGTTATGGGGAATGGGGTTAGCATAATTATAATCAAAAGCTTGACAATTAGAAATTGCTAAAAACAGGATCAGCCCGATAAAAATTAAACTAAAAGTTTGTTTAATCATTTTATTTTTTTAATCAAAATTATTAACTTCATGACAAGTGAATTCATACCAAGAGCCACCTTCTCCAACCATCCCAAAATCTCCAGCTGATAGAAAAACTAAAAGAGTATAAACCATTAACCAGCCTGCCATCATTAAAGCAAATCCAATTAGAGTTTTTTTAATTATATTTTTAGCTATTCCTGTTAAATTGGAGTTACCAGTTGAAACGATATAAATAACTCCGCCAATGGTTATAAAAAGAATAGCTACTATTATTAACAAAGATAAAACCAAGTCAAAAACTCTTTTTAGCATTAAAAAAAGATGACACAGGGTGCATTCAGCTGTTTCATTTTCATCCGTTCCTGGGTCGTTAGTATTTCTACCACAAGGAACTATATGACCTGTTAAGAACATGAAACCAGGAGAGCCCTCGCTATAATTATCTTCTTCTAATGTAGGATCTTCAGGATTACAACAAACTTTCCCTGAAGGACAAGGATCATAAGTGCCAGGAAGTGTGTCTCCTGGGCAGGTTGTTTCGCAAGATCCACCAGCTTCTGAACAGGTTATAGCTATGGAAAAGTTTGGCAAAAATATTAATAAAAATAAAACCAATAAAAATATTTTTTTAGAAAGCTTATTTCTAATTAAATTAACTTTAATCATCATTGAATTAAATTATTAATTCTATTAGCAGCTGAATTTAGAGCATCTCGGGAGGTTTTGGTACCACTAACTACTTCATCAATTGCTTCGACTAAAATTTCTTCTACAACTAAATTTTCGGGTTGAGCCCATGATTTAGCGGTCAAAGCTTGAATAGCAAAATCTTTGATATAAGGATCTGATTTTTGTTTTTCAATTAAATCTTTTCTAGCAGCTGGTTTATAAGTATTTTCTAAGTATTTTTCGGTTGGATCAAATTCAAGATTACTTAAATTATCTGATTTCGTTGTTAGATATTTAATATATTTCCAAGATTCATTAATTCTGTCTTCTTGAGTATAATTGATTGTATCGTTGCTTCTTAGTGGTTCTAATTGTTTATTTTTTACTACGGCTAATCCCCAGTAATTAGAAAAATTAACTTTTTGATTTAAGTTTTGTTGGGGAACTGGAGCCGTGGTAAAATTTAATTTTGGGGAATCTTCTTTGAGTTGATTTTTCCAATGAGAGTAGTTGATCATCATAGCGGTTTTTCCAGCTTTGAAACTATCAATTGAATAATCCATAATAGAATTCCAAGTATAAGCATCAGAGCCAGCTAAAGCAAATTGAGTATAAAAATTTAAAGCATCTGAAGCTTTTTTATTGTTATTGAAAGTTGCTCTACCGCTTATTTTGTCGTACATTTCAACTTCTTTTTGCATCATTAATAAAGTTAAAATATCAGAAGAACGATTAACTCCACCTGGATTTTTTGATCTACCTAAAGCGATAGCTGATTGTTGGATATTTCCATTAGAATCAGTTAAAGTTAAATAATCAACATAATCCAAAAGTTCTTGCCAGGTGGCTGGAGGAGAAGTTAAACCAGATTGATTGAATAAATCTTTGTTATAAAAAAGAGCTAAAGTGTCACAATAAAGAGGCATAGAATAAATTTGATTATTCTCAACAAAGTCACTTTCAATAACGTCGACAAAGTTTTTTCTAAATTCGCCTATATAAGTTTCGGAGTTTGGTAAAGCTACTACTTTGTCTTTATGTTCAGAGAGCCAATTATTTCCGAAAAAAATAATATCAGGACCATTGCTACTAGCAATAGCATTTGTTAATTCTTCTTCATAGTCTGTAACTTTATTTGAAATCTTTTTATATTCAATTCTTTTTATTTGTGGGTTTAGATCTCGGTATTGTTTATTGATTTCATTAAAAACATCTGAATCATCAAAAACACCCCAAACTTCAAGACTAAGTTCGTAGTTTTGAGGTTTTTTTTTAAAACAACCTGAAAAAACAAAGACTATTGGTAATAAAATTAAAATTGCTATTGTATAAAAGACTTTTTTTGATTTTTTCATTGACATTTTTTCATTTTTTATTTTCTATTTTATTCTTATTATAAAGTTAATTTAATAATAACATTTTGAGAAGAGAAAAGCAAATAGGAAGTTTAGTCTTAAGTATTCAGTATTAAGTATCAAGCAAAAAATCTTAAAGAGATTTTTTCTTTCCCTTGATACTTAATACTTACAGTTTAATACTAAGCTAACATTAAGATAAATTTTGTTTTAGATTATTGAATACATAGCAAAGCATGCTATCTTTTAAGACTAAAGCACTGTTGTTGCTGCAACTTTTTCTGTTTCTTTCAATCTCATAATTCTAACTCCCTGAGTAGCGCGTCCTAATTTTGAAATATTTTTAATAGAAGTTCGAATGATTTGTCCTTTATTAGAACTAGCAATTAGATCTTTTTTTCCCATGTCACCTTCAATTATATGTGAAGAGACTAAGTTTCCAGTTTTTTTTGTAATTTGAGTAGTTTTTATTCCAGAACCATTTCTTGATTGAGTTTTATATTTATCCAAAGAGGTTTTTTTACCGTAACCTTTTTCAGAAACAACTAATAAAACGGCATTTTCTATTTCTTTGTGAACAACATGCATTCCAATAACTTGATCATCTTTTTTCAATTTGATAGCCATTACTCCAGCAGCTGTTCTTCCCATAGGTCTGACATTTTTTTCGTCGAAACGGATGGATTGGCCATTTTTAGTAATTAACATAATTTCATTCTTGCTATTACTAGTATCAACCCAACCTAAGGAATCTTCGGAATTTAAATTAATAGCAATTAAACCTCCTCTTCGAACATTACTAAAATCTTTTATTGAAACTTTTTTTATTCGGCCTTTAGTGGTTTGCATTACTAAATTTTTAGCATTTGAATTTTTGCTGATGGCTTTTATTGAAGTGATTTTTTCATTTGGTCCAATCTGTAAAAAATTAACAATAGCATTACCTTTACTATTTCTACTAGAAAAAGGAATTTCATAAGCTTTAGTTTGAAAAACTTTACCAGTATCAGTAAAAAATAAAATATTATCATGAGACATTACTGTCAATACTTTATCAATAACATCATTTTCTTTAACTCCACCTTTTACTCCTTTACCGCCTCTTTTTTGAGCTCTAAAGTCGTTAGGTTGAAGTCTTTTAATATAACCATCGCCAGTTAAGCTAATTATTGACTCTTCATTGGCGATTAGATCTTCTTGAGAAAGATTATCAATACGTCCTTTGACAACTCTAGTTCTTCTATTGTCATTATATTTAGATTTTAATTCTGATAATTCATTTTTTATAATTTTTAGAATTTCTTTAGGATCTCCTAAAATTATTTTTAAATCTTTAATAATGTTTAGTTTTTCTTTTAATTCATCTTCAATTTTCTTTCTTTCTAAGCCAGCTAATACTTGTAATTTCATTTCTAAAATAGCAGTAGATTGGAGATCAGATAATTTAAAATTAAACATTAAATTTTTATGAGCTTCTTCTTTGTTTGGTGATTTTTTAATAGTTTCAATAACTTCATTGATATGATCAAGTGCTTTTTTTAATCCTTCTAAAATATGTGCTCGGGCTTCAGCTTTTTTTAATTCAAATTTAGTTCTTCTGACTACTATTAGTTTTCGGTGTTCAATGTAATGTTCAAGAATGGATTTTAAATTAAGAGTTTGAGGTTCAATTCCATTAACCAAAGCTAACATATTTAAATTAAAGTTTTTTTGTAAGTCGGTTAATTTGTAAAGTTGGTTTAAAATTTTGTTAGGATAAGCGTCTTTTTTTAGCTCAATAACTACTCTAATTCCTTCTCGATCAGATTCATCTCTGATATCTCTGATGCCGATAAGTTTACCATTTTTAACTAACTCAGCCATTCTTTGAATTAAAACTGATTTATTGGTTTGATAAGTTAGTTCAGAGACAATAATATTAAACTTGTTATTTTCATTTTCAATTATTTCAGCTTTAGCTCTAGTTGTAATTCCACCTCTACCAGTAGTATATGCATTCAAAATATCATTTTTATTGTAAATAATTCCACCCGTTGGGAAATCTGGACCTTGAATGAATTTGGTTAAATCTTCAATATTGGCATCTTCATTGTCGATTAAATGACAAATTCCATCAACAAGTTCTCCTAAATGATGAGGCGGAATATTAGTGGCCATTCCAACAGCAATTCCCATAGTGCCATTTAATAATAATTGGGGAAGTTTGGCTGTTAGAAAAACAGGTTCTTTTTTAGTTGAGTCGTAATTATCTTTCCAATCAACAGTTTCTTTTTCTAAGTCCAATAAAAGTTCATCGGCAATTCCAGCCATTTTAGCTTCAGTATAACGCATAGCCGCTGCAGAATCACCATCAATAGAGCCAAAATTTCCTTGTCCATCAACTAGTGGGTATCTTAATGAAAAATCTTGAGCCATTCTAACCATCGTCTCATAAACAGCTGAATCACCATGAGGATGCCATTTACCCAAAACTTCACCTACTACGGTAGCTGATTTTCTGTAGCGAGCATTGTGTTTTAGCCCTAATTGCCACATTGAAAAAAGAATTCTTCTTTGAACTGGTTTTAATCCATCTCGGATATCAGGTAAAGCTCGGGAAACAATAACACTCATAGCGTATGAAAGATATGATTCTTCCATTTCATTTGTTATTTTTCTTAAATTAATTTTACCGATATGATTTTCTATGTTTTTGTCTGTCATTTTTTAAATTTATTTAAAATTTTAATTTTACTTGTCTTGATAATCAATCCAAGATGAATAATAAAAGTGCTTGAAAGCATTTTTATAAATAGGAATTTAAAGTTTTTATAAACCTAATTCCTCTAAATTTTTTTGAATAATCTCATTTTTATCAATTTGTTCTTTATACTTTTCCTTTAGAGAAGGAGTTTGTTTATTCAAGTTTTGATTTTTATCAATATCTCCTACAGTTTTTTGAAAATTATCAATAGTCATAAACATCCATAAAGAAAAAATAATAATACCAAAAATAAAAGTTAAAATAAAGGCTAGTCTTCTTCGATAGGCTTTAGGCTTTTTTAATATTTTTTCAAAAAAATTATCCATAACATTTTAATCAATTAATATTCATAAAAATAACCTTGTTTTGAATATCTTTCAAGTCATTGGCTTTTATGTTTAATTTACTGGTATTATTTTCAATTTCTAGTCCCAATTCTTTAGCAAATTCTTCTTTGTCGTTGAGGTCAATTTTTAGATTAGGAATTTTGTAGTGCATTGGCAATATGATTTTAGGATTAATTTGGGATATTACTTTTTCGGCTTCCTTAGAATTAATGGTAAATTTTCCACCAATCGGAATCATTAAAATGTCAACATCTCCAATAGTAGCAATTTGATCTTCATTTAAGATATGTCCCAAGTCTCCTAAATGACAAACCAATAAATCTTCACTTTTAATGGTATAAATATTATTTAAACCTCTAAGAGCTCCCTTATCTTTATCATGATAAGATGAAATACCCTCAACGAATACATCTTTAACTGAATATTCGCCCAAGGCGTCAATAATAAAAGGATCACCTTTAAGATTATCAGGATTATTGTGATCAAAATGATTATGAGAAATTAAAACTATATCAGCATTTCCTTGAGGGGGTTTTAAACCGATACTTTTATCAAATGGATCAGTAAAAATAATTACTTCATCAGCTCCTCTTTGAGGTTTGGTTTGAATTTTGAAACAGGAGTGACCGTACCAAGATATTAACATATTTTTTAGAAATTATTTATTTAGTATATTTTTTGTTGAATTTTTTATTACTTACTTAATGAACTAATTAAATTTATTTTATTTGTTGCTAAAGTTCTTCTTGAAATATACTCAAACAAAAAATTTTTAAGTTATTTTAATTATTTTTTATTATATAAAAGCAAAGAAAGAAAGGCTAGAGCCTCTCCTAACAAAAGAAGCTTAGCATTTTTTGAGATTGTTGGCAAATAAAAAGAGTTAGAAAGTCTATAAAGTCCTTAAAATCTGTAAAGTTGAAAATTTTATAAAGTCTACTCTGTCAAATTTTCAGGTTTATTTGAAGGCATTTAATTGGGGCTGGAAAGTTTAATATTGGAAAGTAAATAGAAAATTTAAAATTAGAATTTTCTTGCTTGTTGGTAGGTAGGTTCAAAAATTATAAAATTATAAATTGATTTAAAATTTAAAACTCAAAATTAGGATATAAATTTTTTAATCTTACTCAAAATCTTTTCTGATTCTTTACTCCAAAAAATCCTCTTATCTTTTTTAAACCAAGTTATTTGTCGTTTGGCATATTTTTTTTCAGCTTGAACAATTTGATCAAAGAGTTCTTTTTTGCTAATTTTTTTAGCTCTATATAAAGGAACTAGATTATAAGCTATTCCTAAGTTTTGGATTTTTTCAGTTGATAAATTATATTTTTCAAATAAATTTAAAATTTCTTCTATCATTCCTTGATTAAATCTTTTTTCTAAACGAAGTTTTATTTTTTCTTCTAGTTTATAAGGGTTAATTGGAATACCAATTTGCAAAAAATCGATTGATTGATTTTTAATTTTTCTTGTATTGGATTTTCTTTTGATTTCAATTTTTGGAACTCTGCCAATTTTTTTGACAATTTCAATGGCACGAATTAAACGAGCCTGGTTTTTTTGATCAATATTGTTAGCTCTGTCTAAATCAAGTTTTTTCAGTATTTTAAGCAGTTCTGAGTTGGTTTTTTCTTTTAATTTTTTTCTTAATTTCAAATCAGGTTTGATTTGGGGAAATTCAACATTATCAATCACTGCTTGAATCCAAAAACCAGTTCCTCCACATAGGATAGGAATTTTACCTCTTTTAATTATTTTTAAAATCTTTTTTTCACAATCTTTTTTGAAATGAGAAACATTATAATCTTTGTCAGGTCTAATAAAATCAATCAAGTAATGAGGAATATTTTTATACATATAAACATTTTCTTGATTTTCTTTAAATTTTTTCCAATTTCCTGGAACTTTACCAGTTCCAAGGTTCATTTCTTTGAAAACTTGTCTTGAATCAACAGAAATAATTTCTCCATTAAATTTTTGAGCGATTTTGACAGCCAAACTGGATTTGCCGGATGAAGTTGGACCAATAATTATGATTACTTTAAAGTTTTTTGAGGTCAACATACTTTGATTTAATTTATAGTTTATAATTTTTAATTTTAAAACCAATGTTTTAAATGAGTTTTAAAAATTTTGCTATCTTAAGAAAATTTTAGTAGTTTTAATTATTTCTTATATAATCGATATAATTTGTTCAAGAATTAAAAATTTAATCATTTAAAATTGTTCATAAATTATAAATTTTATTTTTTAAAATAAAAACTTTACATTCTTTTATTTAAATGATACAATAAAACAACTTATTTAAAAGATAACATGAATTTTAAGGATTTGAAAATTGAGAGTAGAAATTTTAAATTAAAAAGATGAAAAAAATAATTTTTTTAACGTTGCTTGGTCTAATAGGATTATTTTTGTCAGAATTTTTAATATGGAATGTTTCTGGTGTTACAACTCTTTTCCTAAACAAAGGAATTCTTTCTGTTCTTATTACATTGGTTTTTGGAGTCTTTATATATATAGTGTTATTTTCTTTAGGTGCAGATATTATACATCGTCTTAAAATAAAAGATTGGATAAGCTTAGTTCTTTTAGGAAGTATCTATGGTCTTATTCTAGAGGGTGTTTTTGCTGACTTGATTTTTAGAATGGGAATTGGTCCTGATATTTTGGGATTATCATTTTCAAGAATTGCTTTTCCGACCGTTTCGTGGCACGCAATAATTGATTTTTCTTTGGGAATTATGATATTTTCTTATATATTAAAGGGTAAAATTTTATTGAAGAGTGATAAAATAAATTTAAAAGAAACTTTTTTTATATTATTATTTTGTTTTTTCTGGTTTATTTGGAGTTATTCTGGAGTAATATTAAATAAATTGCCTCAAGGAATTCCGATAATTATCCAATCTCTAGTGTTGTTGATTCCCATTACAATTCTTGGTGTTTTCTTGAAGTTAGCATTAAGTATAAAAAAATATATTCCAAATAAAATTTTAGGCACTTCAGGGTATATTTTTTGTATATTTTTTATCGGATTTTTTGCTTTAAAAAGATATTTTGCTTTAGATAATAAATTATTATTTTGTTTT
>JAGYNP010000047.1 GCA_018399935.1 Candidatus Moraniibacteriota bacterium | reverse complement strand
ATTTTTACTTAAACAATAAAAGGTCATTATGCTACACAAATAACAACTGATTAAACCCTTAAAAAAGCTTTTAGTAATAACATTAGATGAGTTAAATAATAGCAGAGTAGATTTTTTGAGATTGAAATTTTTCTTTTAGATGTTATTATAAATTAAATAGGAATAATACTCTAAAAAAGTGAAAATAAAAACAAATAAAAATCAGAAAGGTGCTATAACTATCTATATTTTAGTAATGGCATCTATTGCTGTTACTTTATTGAGTAGTTTGGCTATTTTTGTAGCTAGTAGTCAGAGAAGAAGTTCTGATGAAGTTTCTCGTCAAAAAGCTTTGCATTTTGCTGAGAGTGGCGTCTATTATTATCGTTGGTACTTGGCTCATAATTTAGATGGAAAAAATCAATCTCAGATTCAAGATTTTTGGGAAAATGGGAACCCAGTTGGGGTTGCTTTGCCTTATAATGAAGTGGTAAAAAATTTTAACGGAGAATCTATAGGCGAATTTGAAATAACTGTTACTCCTCCTGAAAGAAATTCGACCATTATTTTAATTGAAGTTTCAGGCTGGACTTATAAACATCCTAATATTAGAAAAAAAATTAAAGTTCGTTTTAGAAAACCTTCCTGGAGTGAGTATTCGGTTTTGGCTAATGATGTTATGAGATTTGGAGAAGGTACTAATGTTTTTGGTCCAATTCATTCTAATGATGGGATTCGTTTTGATGGGGTGGCTAATAATGTGATAACTAGTTCAAAAGAAAGTTATTTTGATCCAGATACCAGTAGTGTTAAGTCAGGAGTTTGGACTTCTCAATCAGATGAAAATCAGGTTTTTTTGGCTGGAAATGACTTTCCAGTACCTTATATTGATTTTAATGGAGTGACTAGCGATCTAAATTTAATTAGATCTGAAGCTCAAAATGATGGAATTTATTTAAACGATGACACGATTGAAGCGGAAGTTTGTGATGATGTTTGGGTTGGCGGATGGCCTCCTTGGTGGCAAGAAGTTTGTTCTGTTCAAAATTTAAATGTATTAGGTTATCATTTAACTCTTAGAACTGATGATAAAGTTGAAGTTTGTAGGGTGTTGGATTATCATGGAAGTCATTACAATATAATCAATGAAACTGATCCAGAAATTTTAAATTTTCCTGACAATGGATTAATTTTTGTTGATAAAAATCTTTGGGTTGATGGCCAAATTAATACTGCTCGTTTGACTTTGGCAACAGCTGATTTGGAAAGTTTTAATGAAAATGATATTTATATTAATAATGATATTTTATATACAAATTATAATGGAGATGATATTATAGGTTTAATAGCTGAGAATAATGTTACTATTGGTTTATACTCAGAAGATAATCTAGAGATAGAGGGAGCTTTATTAGCACAAAAAGGAAGAGTAGGAAGAGATTATTATTCGAGTTTTTATAGTTATGCTCATAGAAATGAAATAACTGTTAGAGGCTCGATTGCTACTAATAATAGATATGGATTTGCTTATACGGATGGAACTGGTTATAATGTAAGAAATTTGTATTTTGATAATAATTTGATTTATTATCCGCCACCCTATTTTCCAACTGGAACTGTTTATGAATTGGATTTATGGGAAGATATAAAGTAAGAGTTTGTTGAAAAAATAAGAAAACAAAGAATCTAACTAAATATTATTTTGATTTTTGTTAGGAATAATTTAACGGATTAAATTTGGTTAAATAGTATTCTTAATTTTATTTTAAATAATTTAATAGATCAAAGAACTTAGTTAGATATTATTTAAAATTTTGTTTGAAAAAAAATAACGGGTTAATTTCCAGTTAGATAATGTTTCAAATTTTGTTTAAAATAAGTCTAATGGATTTAAAAAATGAAAAAAAAATCAATAATAAATTTATTTAATAACAAAGAAAAATGCTCTTTTGGAGTTGATTTTAGTGGTTCTTATTTACGAATGCTAAAAATTAATTTTGATAAAAAAAAATGTAATGTTTTGGGTTGGGCTGAAAAGAAAATATCAAGGGGAATTATTGAACAAAATAGAATAATCAAAAAAGAAGAATTTAAGGAAGTTTTTAAAGAAACTTTGGATAATGCTGAGGGTGAATTATCTGGAGATAAAATAATGGTATCAATTCCAGAAGAAAAGATTTTTACTAGTGTAGTAGGAATTCCTTTGACGGAATCTAAGGATTCTTTAGAAGAAATTATTAAATGGGAGACTGAATCAAATATTCCGATTCCGGTTGATAATATTTATTATGATTGGCAATTGGTCTCTAAGAATAAAGAGAAAATGGAAATTTTAATAATGGCTACTAATAAGGAGATTGTAGATAATTATTTGGAATTTTTTGATGATTTAAAATATAAGGTAGTGGTTTTAGAACCAGAATCGTTATCTATAGCTAGGAGTTTAGTAACTAGAGAAGAAAAAAATAAGTATGATCTTTTAATCAACATAGGGTCTAGTTCTAGTAATTTTGTAATTTGTAGGAAAGGAATACCAGTTTTTACATCTATTAGTTCTATTTCAGGAAAAATGTTAACAGAGGTAATAGTTAGAGAATTAGGTTTTAGCTTTGAAAAAGCTGAAAGATATAAAATAAAAAAAGGATTGGAATGTAATTCTTTTAATGATAAAAATATTTTTGATTCAGTTTTAAAAATGTTAATGGAAGAGATTAATAAAACAGTCGAATTTTTGGGGGATAATTCTTTTCTAAATGAGAAAGAAAATAAAATTGATAGGATAATTTTGTGTGGAGGGGGTTCTAATCTAAAAGGATTGGAATCTTATTTAACAGTAAAATTAAAGCAACCTGTTTTTAAATCTAATCCCTGGGTTAATTTTGATTTTGCTGAGAAAATTCCTCCTATTTCCAAAAATAAGTCTCAAAGTTTTGTTTCAGTTATTGGTTTAGTTTTAAAATTTCAGGAAAATGAAAACAATTAATTTATTGCCTCAAAAAAGAAAGAAAAATCTTGCTATAGATAATTTTAATAAATTTCTTTTTAAGATTGGTTTTGTTGCAATTTTCGCAATAATTTTATTTATTTTATTTTTAGGTTCTAATTTGTTTATTTTGAATATTTATAAGAAGATGAACGAAATTGAAATGACTCGTAATAATGAAAATGAAGTTAGTTTTATAATTCAAAAAACAAAAAAGTATATTGATGAACAATATACTAAAACAGACAAGTTAATTAAAAAGATTAATAATAAAGAACCTTTTTTGGATTATTTAGGAGAGATTAATAATCTTATTCCAGAAAATGTTTATTATTCTAAAATAGAAATGGATAAAGATTTTATAAGAATTGAAGGTTGGGCTTTGGATAGAAATAGTTTAATTGAATTTAAAAATTTTTTGGAAAGAGTGGATTTATTTTACGAAGTAAATATGCCGATTTCTAATTTAACTTCTCAAAAGAATATTAATTTTGAAATGAGTATTAGCTTAAATAAAAAGTAATCTGGATAAAATAAATAAATGAATTATCAATTAAGTAAAAAAAAGACTTTTATAATTTTAATATCAATTTTGATTGTTTGTTTTAGCTTGATTTTTTTTGTTGTATTACCTTTGGTTAAAAAAGTTTACAAAGAGAAAGATTTATTAGAAGAAAGAAAGTTAACATTTAAAAGAGATAAAGAAAATGTTGAAAGATATAAAGAAGATTTAAATTATTTGAAAGAAAAAATATTTCTTAGTGAGGATTTAATAATTAATGAGGACAGTAAATTGAAATTAATTGAGAATTTAGAGAAGATTGCTTTGGAGCAAAATCTAAAATTAACAATAGAAACTTACGGTAACTTAGTTTCTGATAAAAAAAAGGATAATGAAGTTAGTTTAAAACTCAATTTAACTGGTGAGTATCAAGATTTTATGAGATTTTTCTATCAATTACAAAAATTTAAATATCCAATTGAAATAAATAGTTTTAAAATTGAAAATTTTGATAATTCAAAAATTAAAAATATGGAAAATATTTCAGTTTTAGAAGATATTCCAGAAACGGAAAGCGAAATAATTATTTCATTTAATTGAAAATATGAAATTTAATTTTAAATTAAAAAATAAAATTGAAGAGGGGATGGTTATTGTTCAGGAAAAAAGCTGGGTGATTACAGTCTTTATTTTTTTGATTGTTTTGGTTTCGGCCGTTATTATATGGAATGATTGTATCTTGGCTCCTCGTTCTAGTGAAAGCGCCTTATTGAATATTGAAAATACTGAAAAGGATTATCAAAGAAAAATGAAAGAGATTAAGAAAAATAATCAAGAACTAGAAAAAAAAATAGAAAGATTTAATAATCCAATAAGTAATTTAAAAGAGGGTAGAAAGTATTTTAAACCCTCGGATGCAAATATTTTAATTCCATTAAAAAATGAGGATGATTTTGAAGAAAAAAATTTTAATTCTGATTTAATCAATTGACTTTATTGATTTTTTTTGTTACTTTTAGAAGGTGTTATTTAATTTATCTAGTTTCTTATAAGTTAAACATCTTTTTTAAAAAATATTTTAGTTGTTAAAAATAATACTTTGTTCTAATAAAAGTGGGTTTAACAAAAAAAATAAATAAGAAAAAGATTGATTATTTTGAGAAAGGTTATTTGGGAGTAGTTTTTATCTAAGTACTCCTCGTAGTTCAACGGATAGAACATCGGCCTTCTAAGCCGAGAATGAAGGTTCGATTCCTTCCGAGGAGACAATCTTTATTGACAAAAATTATTTTAGTACTTAATATTAAATTTAATATTTGAAAGTAATTATAAACATTAATAAAAAAAATGGACGAAAAGAAAGACAAAAAAAAAGAGGAGGGAAAAAAGAACAATAAGGGAAATAAAGAAAATAAAATAAATAAAAATAAAGTAGCTAATATAATTTTGGCCATAGGTTTATTTTTTTCTATAGGATTTTTTGCTGGGCAACAAGATTTTTTTAATAAAGAGAAAAGAAGCTACTTGACATTAGAAGAGGCGAAATCAAAAACTAAAACTTTTGTTGAAGAAAATTTAGTTCCACCTGAAACAGAAGTTAAAATTAAAGAATTATCAGAAGAAGAAGGTTTGTATAAAGTAACACTTTTAATTGGAGAACAGGAAGTAGAATCTTATGTAAGTAAAAACGGGGAAGAGTTTTTTCCTCAATCGATGAATATTGCTGAAATTGAAGAGCAAACTAAAGCTATGGTTGAAGGAGATCAAGTTGCTCAAAAAGAAATTCCTAAACAGGATAAGCCCTTGGTAGAGGCTTTTATTATGAGTTATTGTCCTTATGGGACTCAGGTTCAAAAAGGTCTTTTACCAGTAGTTGAATTACTCAAAGATAAGATAGATTTTGACTTTAAATTTGTTAATTATGCTATGCATGAAAAAGAAGAAATTGATGAGAATTTGGTTCAGTATTGTATGAATGAAACTAATCAAGATAAATATTATCAATACTTAGAGTGTTTTTTAGTTGAAAACGATTCTGATAAATGTTTAGCTAGTTCTGGTTTTAATAAAAATAAAATTAATCAATGTGTAGAGACTACTGATAATGAATATGAAATTACAGCTAAATATAATGATAAAGAAAGTTGGAAAGGACAATTTCCTCCTTTTGATATTCAAAAAGAGGAAAATGAAAAGTATGGCATAAAAGGATCTCCAACTTTAATTGTAAATGGAGTAGAAGCTAGCTCTGGGCGAGATTCCAAAAGTCTTTTGGCTACTATTTGTAATAGTTTTACAGAGGTTCCTTCTGAATGTCAGCAAGATTTATCTTCAACCATTCCAGCCCCTGGTTTTGGTGAAGGAGTCGCAGCTTCTGCGGGTGAAGTTGATTGTTCAGAATAAGTATTTTTTTAAAAATATTGTAAAAATAAAAAACCCGATTAGTCGGGTTTTTTTGTAGGAATTAATTTTTATTTTTTAGAAAATTTAAATTTTAAATTCTATAACATCTCCATCTTGAACTATATAATCTTTTCCAACTGTTTGAAGCCAGCCGAGGTCACGAGATTTAGTTTTGGAGTTAGCTTTAATTAATTTTTCGTAACTTATTATTTCGGCTTTGATAAATTTCTCTTGAAAATCGGAATGAATAACCTTACCAGCCTCGGGAGCGGTTGAATTTAAAGGTGTTTGCCAAGCTCGAGTTTCTGCTTTTCCGGTTGTTAGGAAAGTTATTAAATTAAGAAGTTGGTAACTCTTTTTGACTAACTCGTTTAATTCAGATTTTAGTTCAAGTTCTATTTTCTCTTGATCATTTAAATCTAAAAGTTCTTCTTCAGTTTTAATATCAATGGCTACCCAGTTTTTAAATTTATTCAAGTTGAATTTTTTCAATTCGATTTTAATTTTTTCGGGTTGACTTGAGTTGAATACATATAAAATTGGTTTAAAAGAAAGAAGACAGAGATCTTTAATCAAATTAAAGTCTTCACCTAAAGAATTGACAAAGTTTTGAACAAAATCCAAATTATTGCTGTTTAAAGATTCTTCTAATTTTTTAGTTATTGCTAAAATTTTTAAAGCTTTCTTATCGCCAGTTTTGGTTTGTTTTGAAAGTTTTTCAATTCTATTTTTGACAGTTTCCAAATCGGTTAGAATTAATTCAGTGTTTATTATTTCAATATCTTCTTTGGGATTGATTCTTTCTTTGACATGGGTGATGTTGTCGTTTTTAAATAGTCTTACTACTTGAGCAATGGCATCAACCTCCCTGATATTATGAAGAAATTTATTTCCAAGACCTTGGCCTTCTGAAGCGCCTTCCACTAAACCAGCAATATCAACAAATTCAATAGTGGAATAGATTTTTTTCTTGGAGCTTGAAAGCTTAGCTAGTTTGTCAATTCTAGTGTCAAGAACTTCGACTATTCCAGTGTTGGGTTCAATAGTGCAGAAGGGATAGTTGTTGATATCGACTTGAATTTTAGTTAGGGCTTTAAATAAAGTTGATTTTCCAACATTTGGTAAGCCAACAATTCCAATTTTCATAGTATTTTGTGATTTTTTAACCTTTTCAGGATAATATAGATTTAGTAAAAAGGCAATGGAGTGAGTTAGAAAGTCTATAAAGGGACTGTTTCCAAAAATTCTTTTTACTGTAAAATTATAATTTTGGTTAAATTCTACAAAAATTTTTTTACCTTAAATAAGACTAAAGCTTCAAAAATTGTTTGTAAAATTTACTTTAAATTCTAATTTTTCGTAACAAAACTGTGCTTGGAAACAGTCCTATAAATTAGAAAGTTCAGTCTACTTTTGCTGAATAAAAAAAAATAGAAATAGCCATTGATAATTAAAAATTTTAAATATTTTTTATGATAACTAGCTTTTCTTAGCATAGTAAAATAAAAATAGGCCATTATTAATAATAGTTATTGAAATTTTGAAATATTTAGAGTGGAAAAAGTCACTAACATTTTACACTAGAAATTAAAATTTTCCGTATTTTTGAAGATTGAATAAAAATATTTTTTAATTTAATTTATTTTTTGTTTAACAATTTCTTCTAGAAGTTTATCTAATTTAGCAGTAGCTACACCAGTTACTTTGTCAGCTCCGCCATAATAAATAAAAACAGTATCATCAATTAAAACATGACCATTAGAAAAAACTACATTTGGAACGTTGCCAATTTTTTCATAAATTTTTTCTGGTTCAAAGATTGGTTCGTCACTTCTGGCTAAAATTTTAGTTGGATCTTCTAAGTCACATAAAATCATTCCAGTTCTATAACAATGATCATCTTCAGCTATTCCATGATAAAAAAGCAACCAACCTTTTTTTGTTTTTATAGGAGATCCGTTTAAACCTATTTTAATACTATCCCACTTGTTTTTTCTGGGAGTTATCCAGTTGTTTTCTATGCAAACTTTTTTTTCTAAATTTTCAATGCTATCAATATAAGCAATATCTATGCCATAATCATTCATTCTGTGAATAAAAAGGTATTTTCCATTAAATTTTTCAGGAAAGACGCAAGCATCTTTGTTGGGAAATTTGTCACAAGTCATTAACTTTGGTTCTGACCAATTCCATTTTTTTTCTACAAAATCATTTCTTTTAATCCAAGAAACAGCAACTCTAGGGGGATTTATTCCGTTAAAAGCAGTATAAAACATATAAATTTTATCTTCTATTCTTACTAGTCTTGGGTCTTCACAACCATAAAATTTACCTTTATTATTTAATTCAAATTTCTTTCTGGGAATATAAACCGGTTTGTTCAATCTTTCATTTACATTAAATCCATCAGATAGGGAAGCGTAACCTAAAACTGAAATATTATTAAAAGATTCAGCTCTATATAAAAGATGAACTTTATTGTCTTCGTAGATAGCTCCTGGATTTAAAACAGCTCGAGCTTCCCAAGTATTTTCTTTAATAGGTACTAGAATTGGATTTTTTTTAAATCTTTTAACTAATTTAGCAGAATTTTTTCTTTCTAAAATATTATCTATAACCTCATCTAAATCGTACTCTACACCACAACAAACAGTATCCGCTCCACCATAAAAAACATGAAGTTTGTCATTTTCTACATAACCTCCTGAAGGAAAAACTATTTCGGGTACTTGACCATAGATTTCGTATTCCTTTTCTGGTATTAATAAAGGTGATTTGCTATAACCAATAACTTTAAAAGGGTTTTTTGAATCCAATAAAACTGCTCTAATTTCAAAAACAGTTTTCTTGTTTGAAATAAAGTAATTTCTAATATAAGAATAAATTAAAAGCCATCCTTCATCAGTTTTTATTGGTGGAGCACCTACTTCAAAATGGTCACTAGAGCTTAGCTCTAAATTTAATCTTTTTTTATCTCGATTTTTGTACCAATCATTCCAATATTTTTTTGAATAAATATCTTTTTCTTTATTAAAACAAGCTAAACCTATCTCAGTTGGAGGTCGATCACTATTAACTGATAAAATTGCCCAAAATTTTCCATTTATTTTTTCTGGAAAAAGAGCCATTGCTTTTGAATTAAAATGGGTTACTGGGTATTTTTTTATTTTTTTTAAGTCTTTTGTTTTAGCTAAGCCAATTTTAATTCCTTCAGCTTCGAAAGGAAATTTGGACAAGGCGGTATAAAAAATATAATAAGTATCATCAATTTTTGTTACACGAGGATCTTCACAGCCGTATTTTTCCCACTTTAATTCAGGTTTTACTAATAAATTTCTATTAGCATAGTTTAGTCCATTGTCTTTGCTAGTAGCTTGACCAATTGATGATAAATGAAGAGTGTTCTTGCTGATATTTTGAGGAGCTGAAATAGCTCTATAAAAAATATTTATTTGATTATTTTTTTCTTTTATCGGACAACCATTGAAAGTTGCTTCAATTTCCCAACTATTTAATTCTGAAGGCATTAAAATTGGGTTGTGATAATAACGTTTTGGTATCATGGTTTTTTAATTTTTTCTTAATTTTATATTTTTTAAGCAATTATTTTGTTTTGAATTTAAATAATTTAATAATTTTTCCAGCTTAACGGTAGCGATACAGCTAACTTTATCAGCTCCTCCATAATAAATATAGAGTTTTTTATTTCTTAAAATTGCTCCGCAAACATAAATCACTCCTGGTTTTCCATTGTTTTCATATAGTTCATGAGGTTCTAAAATAGGATGATCACAACGACGGATTATTTTAGTGGGATTTTTTAAATTTAGAAGCATTGCTCCTAGTTTGTATTGATTAGGGTTTCGGTGATCCATAGCATGATAAAAAAGTAACCAACCTTTATCGGTTTTAATCGGAGGAGAAGCCACTCCTCTAAGATAACTTTCCCATTTTAAATTATTAGAATGTCTAGAATAGTTGCTTTTTATAGTTATTTCTCTTGAGTCGATATTATCAAAATAATCTATAGATATATTAGGCGAAATACTATGAAGAATAGCGTATTTTCCATTTATTTTTTCTGGGAAAATAACCCAGTTTTTTTGAATTTTACCTGGTTCACTGATTAGTCTAGGTTTAGTCCAATTCCATTTTTTATCTAAAAAAGCATTAATTTTAATAGAAGTAATTGCTACTCCAGGAGCTTGATGACCATTGAAAGCAGTATAGGTCATATAAATTTTATTTTCTATAACTGAAAGTCGAGGATCCTCACAACCACCCCAACCTCCTCCTGACATGTAGGGATATTTAAAGGAAAATTTATTACCATTAACGAATTCGAAAGATTCACTAGGGGTGTAAATTGGTTTTTTCGATCTTTCATCAATTTTAATACCATTTTTACTTGAGGCATAACCAAAAACTGACATATGATCATTACGGACAGCTCTATAAATCAAGTGGATCTTATTTTTTAGAAAAATAGCAGCTGGATTAAAGGTTCCGTTAGTTTCCCAATTAATATTTTTTCTAGGCTCAAGAATTGGATTTTTAGAACTTTTTTTTAAAAGTAGATTACTTTTTTGGTAATCTCCTATTTTTTTAATTTGTTTGAAATAATTTAATTGACAATGGTATCGAATAGTTGGAAGTTCGGTATAATAAATTTTTTCTTTTTCATCTTTACAATAAATATCAAAATTTTTATTATTTTTAACAATTCCTATCGGATAAAATTTTTCATCAAAAGAAGAAGATTGCCAAAGTTTTTCTTTGACTGACCAAGTTAATTTAGAGGGGTTTTCTTTGTCTAAAATAATAACTTTTAAATTAATTGTATTGTTTTTTTTGTAAATATAATAAAAAAGAAATAGAACCTTTTTTTGGTTAAAAATTCCTGCTAAAACTAATTTTTTATTTTTAAGTTCGTCTGATTTTAAAATTAAATCTACCTCTCGAGTTTTATTTTCAGCTAGAAGATTTTTAATTTTACAATAATAAAATTTATTTTCTTTTTCAAAGTAACCAATATTATTTTTTTGATATTTATAATTTTCAGCAATAAAAATAGGATTAAAAAATTTTTTTCCTAGATTTATTTTTTCCCAGTGGATTAGATTATTTGAATAATAATTTTTAACTTGCCATTTAGAATCTATTTTTGTTTTGAAACTTAAAAGTAAAGAAGTGCTATCAATTTTTGAAATTCTAATATTTTTCCATTGAAAAGCTTTCTTAAATTCGCATTTATTTTCCAGTTTTAGTTTTTTTTGATTTTTTAAATTAACAATCTCTAGTTTATTTTTATTAAACCTAAGCAGATAAATATTTTTTTTAAAGCTAAAAACATTTAATAGCTTATATTGAGAAAGACTATTTCTCTTTGTGTGGTTTTTCAAAAAACCAAAAAAGAAGTTTTTGTTATTAGACATGTTTTTTTATAAAGATTTTTAATATTTTTATTATACTATTTAAAATTATTTAAGGCAAGATTTTATTTGTATCAATTTTTAGTGGGAGTGCTATTGGAAAATATTTCTATTGAAAAAGATTGATTTGTAGGTTAAAGTTTAATTATTAAAGAACTCATCTAGGGTTTTATTTTAATTAGTTGTTATTTGTTTTACTGAATTAGTTGTTTAAGGGATTTTTACTTAATCAATAAAAAGTCATTATGTTACACAAATAACAATTAATTATAATCTCAAATAAAGGGTTTTTGGTAGTAATATTAGATGAGTTAAAAAATATTTTCAAATGTTTTTCTATTGCAAGTTGTAATTTTTTGTAACAAAATAATTTTTGGGAATAGTTTTTTTATAAAAATAAATTTTATCTAATCTATATGGGCTTTTTAAGAAGATTTTTTGCTAATACTAACAGTAAGGAATTAAAAAAATATCAAATAATTGTTGAAAAAATTAATGAAATTGAAAAAGATTTTAAAGATTTTTCTGATATTCAAATAAAAGAAAAGACAAAAGAACTTCAAGCAAAAGCTAAAAAATTAAACAATTTAGATGAAATAATGATAGAAGCTTTTGCGAATTGTCGAGAAGCTGGAAAAAGGATTTTAGGTGAAAGAGCTTATGATGTTCAAATAATGGGAGCTTTAGCATTACATAGTGGAAAAATATCAGAAATGAAAACTGGTGAAGGAAAAACTTTATCAGCTGTTTTAGCCGTTTATTTAAATGCTTTAAGTGGAAAAGGCGTTCATGTAGTAACGGTCAATGATTATCTTTCCAAGAGAGATGCTAATTGGATGGGTCAAGTTTATGATTTTTTAGGATTGTCTGTCGGCTGTATTGCTCATGATTCATCGTTTATTTATCAACCTAATAAAACTGATGAGAATGAGGTTAGTGTTGAAGAGGAAAATTTAATAAGTGTTAGTAGAAAAGAAGCTTATAATGTTGATATTACTTATGGAACTAATAATGAATTTGGTTTTGATTATTTAAGGGATAATATGGCTCAATCTGAAGATCAGATGGCACAAAGAGATTTAAATTTTGTAATTGTTGACGAAGTGGATTCTATTTTAATTGATGAAGCTCGAACACCTCTAATTATTTCTGCTCCTGATGCGGAATCTACTCAGCTTTATGAACAATTTGCAAAGATAGCTCCTCAATTAGAAGAGGGTAAACATTTTAACTTAGATGAAAAGTTAAAATCAACCGATTTAACTCAAGAAGGAATTTCAAAAGTAGAAAAATTATTAGGGATTAATAATTTATTTGAAACTAGTAAAACTCGTTATATTCATCATTTAGAACAAGCTTTAAAAGCTTTTGTTATTTTTCAAAAAGATCGAGATTATATTATTAAGGAGGGAGAAATTGTGATTGTAGATGATTTCACTGGGCGTTTGATGCCAGGGAGACGGTATAGTGAAGGTTTACATCAAGCTATTGAAGCTAAAGAAAGTGTTCAGATTCAACGGGAATCAAGAACTTTAGCTTCAATTACTTTTCAAAATTATTTTAGGATGTATAAAAAAATAGCTGGTATGACAGGAACAGCTTTAACTTCTGCGGAAGAATTTTCAAAGGTTTATGATTTAGAGGTAGTTCAAATTTTGACTAATAAGCCAATGTGCAGAGAAGATTTACCTGATGTTATTTATAAAAATGAAAAAGGAAAATTTAATGCAATAGTAGAAAGAATTAAAGAGTTGAGAAAAACCAAAAGACCAGTTTTAGTTGGAACTGTGGCTATTGAAAAATCGGAGAATTTATCAAAAGCTTTGTCAAAAAATGGAATTCCTCATGAAGTTTTAAATGCCAAAAATCATGAAAGAGAGGCTCAAATTATTGCTAATGCTGGACAAAAAGGCTCAGTGACTATCGCTACCAACATGGCTGGAAGAGGAACTGATATCAAATTAGGAGAAGGAGTAAAAGAATTGGGAGGCTTGTACATAATTGGAACTGAAAGACATGAGGCTCGTCGAATTGATAATCAGTTAAGAGGGAGATCAGGTCGGCAAGGTGATCCAGGAACAAGTCAGTTCTATGTTTCTTTGGAAGATGAATTGATGCGGAGATTCGGAGGGGAAAGAATGTGGAATTTAATGGACAAATTAGGTTTGCCAGATGACCAGCCAATAGAGAATAGCATTATTTCTAAATCAATCGAATCAGCTCAGTCAAAAATAGAAGGACACAATTTTGATATTAGAAAGCAAATTTTAGAATATGATGATGTTGTTAATAAGCAAAGAGAAGTTGTTTATGAAAAAAGGAAAAAAATTCTTAAAAAAGATAATATTAGGAATGAAATTCAAGATATTTTAAAAAATGAAATTGAAAATATAGTATCAGCTCATACGGCTGATGAATTAGAAGATCGTTGGAATACTCAAGAAATTCAAGAAGAGGTAGAAGTTTTAATTGGTCAGCAAGAAGGTTTAAAAACTCAACTTTCTAAAATTAAGAAATCTAAAGAATATTCATCTCGAGAATCCAAAGTTAGTGCTATGATGGATTATGTCTTTCAATTATTGAAAAAGGAATATAATCATAAAGAACAAAAAATCGGAGAAAAAATTTTTAGAAAGATTGAAAAAGAGGTTTATTTAAAAACTATTGATCAACATTGGATGGAACATTTAGATAATCTGAGTTATTTAAGAGATTCAACTAATCTCCAAAGTTATGGACAAAGAGACCCTTTGATTGAATATAAAAAAAGTGGTTATGAGTTATTTCAAAATCTTTTAAACAACATTAACCGTTCGATGGTTAAAACTTTTTTTAGAATTCAACCTTTAGAAAATCAAGTTTCTCCAGCTCCTCAAGTTCAAAATCCTATTAAAAATCTTCAGTTTAGTGGCGGGGAGACTCCCAAACAATTTCAATCTGCGATTGATAACAAAAATCAGCAAAAAATTTCTAATCAGCCAGTGGTGAACAAAAAACAAGTTGGAAGAAATGATCCTTGCCCTTGCGGAGCTAAAAAAGAAAATGGACAACCTAAAAAATATAAACAGTGTTGTGGGAGGGATTAGTATCAAGTATCAAGTATTAAGCCTGCCTGCTAGTAGGCAAGGTTTAGGATTTTCCGCCAAAGGCGGATCCGCCTTTGGCGCGAAGAATTTAGTGTTTAGAATTTTTTTAAATAAGAGTTATGGTGAAATCAAAACAGATAATTGATTTGACTTTAGTTATAGTTTGCAGAGGTTCTGAAATTCTTTTGGGTATGAAAAAAAGAGGTTTTGGAAAAGGTAAGTGGAATGGTTTTGGAGGAAAGGTTGAAGCAGGAGAAAGGGTTGAGGAGGCTGCTAAGAGAGAGTTGTTGGAAGAGGCTTTCATTGAAGCAGGAAAAATTGAAAAAATGGGCTTTATAGAGTTTAGATTTAGGGAAAATTTGAAAGAAAAACTCGCTGTTCATATATTTAAAGTGGATGAATTTTCTGGTGAACCCCAGGAAAGTGATGAAATGATTTCAAAATGGTTCAACACTAGGCAGATTCCCTATTTAAAGATGTGGCCAGATGATATTTTCTGGCTTCCTTTGTTATTGAGAGGAAAGAAATTTAAGGGAAAGTTTTTGTTTGATAAAAATGAAAATATTGTCAGTAAGGAATTAAAGAAGGTGGAGGGGGATGTCTAGTATCAAGTATTAAGCAAGAGTTTATAAAGTTCACAAAGTAGAAAGTTTATAAAGTGGTTGAAAATATTTTTCACCTACCATTACCTAAATTAATATTTAAAAAAAGATATAAAACAATGCAATATTAGAAAAATTACTAAAAATGGCCAAGGAACTTATTATATAAGTATTCCAAAAGAATTAATGAAAGAGCTAAGATTCAAAGAAAGGCAAAAAGTAGTAGTGAAGAAGTATGGAAAAGGAATTTTAATTGAAGATTGGAAGGAGGCTTGAAATATTTAATATCCAATAATCAATATACAATAAATTAACATTCATTTTTTTGAATTAGTATTGAATCTTTTGAGGTTGATTATTGAAGGTTAAATGTTAAAACAAAAAAATGAAGAAAAAATTTCACGATGTAAATCCTCAAATTAGAAACAAAATGCTGGATGATTTTTATTATATGGTTTCAGAAATGAAAGAGCCAGAAGATGCGAAAAAATTTTTTAAAGATTTATTAACTCCTGGGGAATCTGTTATGATAGTTTATAGAATAGAGATAGCCAAGATGCTTTTGCAGGGGTTTTCTTATATCGATATTGCGGAAAAATTAAAAGTGGGGAGAAATACAATAAATTCAGTTAATAAATGGCTTTATAGCGGATTTGGAGGATATATGAAAGCAATTAAAAATGCTGAAAATTACAAAATAAAACCTGATTCAATTCCTAAAACAGAATGGGACAGGATTAAAAAGAAATATCCAGCTCATTTTTTAATTTTCAACTTAATTGATAAAATAAAAAAATAAAATTATTTTGGTATCATAATCTAGTTTATGATACTATTTCAAAATTGATTTTTTGGAGAGAGGGTTTTTAGTTTGTGATTTAAATTGTTAGTTGTTGGGTTGTTTAGTGTTGTTTATATTTTAATTAGTGTTTAAAATTTAATTTGTGATTTGATTCGTGTTTAAAATTAAAAATAAAATTTTTTAAAATGGTTTCTTTTAAAAAAATTCTAGTATACTTGACTATATTTTTGGTGTTGGTGGTGGCTAGTCAGTTTTCTTCGGCTGAAAGTTTTCAAGAAAAAATTCCCTTGAAAGTTAATTTTTTGGATGTGGGACAGGGGGATGCTATTTTGATTAATTATCAAGATCAATATCAAATTTTAGTTGATGGTGGAATTAGTAGTAAAAAAGTTTTAAGTGAATTGAACAAAGTGATGCCAAAACAAGACCGCTTAATAGAAGTTGTTATCGCTACTCACTATGACAAAGATCATGTTGGGGGATTGAGGGGAGTTTTTGAGAATTATAAGGTGGGTGTTTTTTTGGATAATGATCAATTCAAAGAAACTGAAGCGGTGACAGTGATTAGCGATATAATAAGTGATAAGAAAATCAAAAAACATTCAATTAAAGAAAACTCTAAGATTGAAATTGGTTCAGATTTAAGGTTGGATTTTTTTAATCCTGATGGGGAGGATTGGAGTGCTAATGACAACTCAGTAGTCTTTAGGATGGATTTTGGAATTAATTCTTTTTTATTTACTGGAGATGCTGGTTTTAAAACTGAAAAAGATATGATTAAAGATGGACATAATTTGGATGTGGATTGGTTGAAAGTGGCGCATCATGGTTCTAAAAATTCTAGTGACAATGAATTTTTGAAGAAAGTTTCTCCAGAGAAAGCTATTATCTCAGTTGGAGAAAATTCTTATGGTCATCCAGCTGAAGAACTTTTAGAAAGAATTAAAAAAACCGGAGCTGAAAGTTTAACAACTTTGGAAAGAGGAACGATAAAAGTTAGTTGTTGGAAGGATAAAGAGTGTTTCGTTAATTAATATTTCTATTTGAAATTAATAAAATTTAAAAACTTGACAACTTTTTAACTCAAGAATATAATTTAATTAGTTTTAAAATCCATCTAGAGTTTTACTCTAA
>JAGYNP010000046.1 GCA_018399935.1 Candidatus Moraniibacteriota bacterium | reverse complement strand
AAAACAATTTTGTCTTTTTCAATTTTAATTTCCAAAGCATCATTAATAGCTGGTAATTCCCCCTCTTTAAATTCAACATCAACCACAGGACCAATAACTTGAACAATTTCTCCAATAGATTTATTCATTTTTTCTAGTTAGTTTATTAAATATGGTTATTAATTGTTTGTAATTTATTTACTCTTGAGTGCTAAATCAAATTTTAAATTTTAAATTTCGAATTTCAATTCAATGATTTAATTTATTAATTTTTAAACAACAAGCTTCGCTTGTGTTTTTTTAAAAATTAAATCATTAAAACATTCAAAATTGATTCAAAGTTCAAAATTCAAAATTCTTATTCTTCCAGACTAATCGTTCCGGATGTAATCTCCGCAATTTCCTGAGTAATCCCCATCTGTCTTAACTGATTATATGAATATCTCAATTCTTCCATCATCTCATTAGCCGCATCAGTAGCATTTTTCATAGCAATCATTCGAGCTGATTCTTTAGAAGCATTAGATTCCAAGATAGCATGATACAACTGCATTTCCACTAATCTTGGCATAATATAATCAATCACTTTCTTTGGCTCTGGTTCAATTTTATAATTAATCCCTTTCCATCTTTCTACCGGATTTTCGATTCTTTTCCCATTTTCACCAGACTTTTGTCCTTCAATTTCTTCAATTTGCTTTTCTATATCGACCTGGGAAACTGGTAATAACTGTCTTATTCTTGGAACTTGCTTGATAGTATTAATATAATCAGTGTAACCCACAACTACTTTGTCATATTTACCTTCAACATAATCATCAATGACCATTTTAGCCAAACCTCTAACATCGTCCAAACTAGGACTATAGTTGAAATTTTCATACAAAGCTGAAATATTGTATTTTCTTCGATTTAAATACTCAAAACCTTTCTTACCGACTGCTATAAAATCAAAATTTAATTGATCATTAGGTATGCTAGAAACAATTTTTTTATTTTTAATTCTATTAATTTTAATAGAATCTGGATTTTCGACTTGATCAATTACTTTTTTCAAAAGCTGAGAATTATAACTTCCACACAGACCTCGATTAGAAGTCACTACGATCACCAAGATATTTTCAACTTTCCTAATTTTCAATAAACCATGACGAGCTTTCCTTAAACTCTTAGAAAGATTCATAAGAATATTCCAAGCTGATTGAGAATAACTTCTAATCGATAAAACCCGATCAACTTCCTTTTTCATTTTGGCAGCTGAAACCATCTCCATGGCTCTAGTAATTTTTCGGGTATTATTAATCGATTTTATTCGTCTTTGAATTTCTTTAGTTCCTTTAGGCATAATTAAAAATTTTTAATTAAAATTTAATCAATATCTTTCTATTTATCTTCCTTTTCCATCTCAATCGTGCTTTTAAAATCCCTCACTCCCTTCTCTATTTTTTTCTCCAATTTTTCATCTAATTCTTTTTTGTCAGCAATTTCTTTTAAAACATCGCTTTGACCTTCTCTAAAATATTTCAACAAATCAACTTCGGTTTTTTTGATATTTTCAACTTTAATATCATCAAAATAACTATTATTTAAAGCCCACATTATTACAACTTGTTCTTCCATCAACAATGGACTATATTGTTCTTGTTTAAGAATTTCCCTGGTTCTAAATCCTCTATCAATTTTTTGTTGAGTTCTTTCATCTAGTTCTGAACCAAATTTAGTAAAAGCTTCTAATTCTCTAAACTGAGCTAATTCCAACTTAACCTTACCTGCAACTTTCTTCATAGCCTTAGTTTGAGCTGAAGATCCCACACGAGAAACCGAAAGCCCAACATTAATAGCTGGTTTAATTCCTTGATAAAAAAGATCGGCTTCTAAGAAAATTTGTCCATCAGTAATAGAAATAACATTAGTTGGAATATAAGCAGAAAGATCACCAGCTTGAGTCTCAATAATTGGCAAAGCAGTCATTGAACCTCCTCTATATTTCTTACTCATTTTAGCTGATCGTTCCAATAAACGAGAATGCAAATAGAAAACATCTCCTGGATAAGCCTCTCTGCCTGGCGGTCGTTTTAATAATAATGAAATTTGTCGATATGCCACAGCATGTTTTGAAAGATCGTCAAAAACTATCAGAACATCTTTACCTTGATCCATAAAATACTCCCCAATAGTGCATCCTGCATAAGGTGCCATAAAAGAATATGCTACTGGATCAGAAGCCCCAGCCACCATCACAATAGTGTGATTTATAGCTTTATTCTCTTCTAATTTTGAAACAATTTGAGCTATTTTGGATTTTTTTTGTCCAATTGCCACATAAATACAAATCACATCCTCATTTTTTTGATTAATAATAGTATCAACGGCAATGGCCGTTTTTCCAGTTTGTCTATCTCCAATAATTAATTCTCT
This sequence comes from Candidatus Moraniibacteriota bacterium, assembly GCA_018399935.1. Taxonomy (GTDB): domain Bacteria; phylum Patescibacteriota; class Minisyncoccia; order Moranbacterales; family DUUL01; genus UBA2773. The sequence goes on along the minus strand of JAGYNP010000046.1, from coordinate 2,839 downwards.
TTGTCCTCTTCCAATTGGAATCATGGCATCAAGTGCTTTTATCCCAGTTTGTAAAGGTTGGTTAACACCTTCTCTGGTTATAACTCCTGGTGCAATTTTTTCAATAGGATAAGTCTCGTTAAAGTCAATCACCCCCTTACCATCAACAGCTTTTCCTATCGGATTAATAACTCTTCCTATCATTTTTTCAGTAGCTGGAACTGACAAAACTTTCCCCATAGAAACAGCTGTATCACCCTCTTTAATTTTTTCAATATTTCCAATTACCACAGTCCCAACACTACCTTCTTCTAAATTCATCACCACACCAAAAACCTCCTCTTTGTCTTTTCGGTTATTCTCAAATTTGATCATCTCCGACATCATAGCTTCATCCAAACCAATAATCTTGGCTACTCCATCTCCAACCTCCACTACTCTTCCAATCTTCTTGGTTTCAAGTTTAATGTCAGTTTCCAAAATTTGTTTTTTTAAACTTTCAATAATGTAATCTTTATTCATAAGTGTTTATTTAAATACTATACCTTCTAAAATTTATTAACCTTAGTGTAACCTAACTTTGATCACCATAGTTTTCTCAAATAATTTTAACCTACTCATCATAATAAGCGAAATAAATCCACTTTCGCTAAAATTAAAATAGATAGAGAAATTACAATAAAAATTATCTTAGGAAAGTTGGGAAACTTGTCATTAACATGTTTCCCAAAAATTTAAATTATTTTTTTCTGAAATAATCAATAACAAACCAGATAGCAGTCAGAAAAATAGCAATTATCAAAAAGGTTAACGGAAAATCCATAAACATCTCCTTTTTAAAAAAATTTAACTTTTCTAAAATAATTTTAAAGTTCCACTAATTAATTAAAGCTTGTTTAATTTTATCGAATCTATTCTTTAAACTTCCATCAAAAACTTCATTATCAAATCTAACTATAAAACCACCCATCAATCCTGGATCAACCCTATTTTCAAGCTCTATCGACTTTTCTGGAATATCTTTTTTGCTAGCAATGACCTTTTTAATACTAGAAATTTGTTTTTGGTCTACCAACTTAACCGTATAAACAACCCCTTTCAATTCACCAGACTTCTTTTTCTTAATAACTTTGTACTGATTTTCAATATTATTTAAACTAGCCTGCTTCCTGTTATCCTTAATTGATTTAACAATTCCAGCAACTAAGGAATTCTTTTCTTTTTCATTAGAGCTAGAGAAAGCTTCATATAATAATCTAGCATATTGATCATTAGTTATTCTCATAAAATTATCTACAAAAATTAAATCCTTTTATTTTTTTACTCTCTCAATTTCATCGATTATTATCAAACACCGGCTATTAACCATCAATAAAAAAATCTCAAAAAAATTTTATCAGCTACTAGTAATCTTGTTTTATATCATTAATAGCTTTTTCAATAATTTTTTCATCCATTTTTCCAATTTGCTTTTCATCTAAAACTTTTTTCAAAGCAATGCTAGTTAATTTTCCAATTTCTTGACGAACTTCTTTAATCATTTTTTCCTTTTCTGAATAAATAGTCTTTTTAGCATTTTCAATAATTAATTGAGTTTCTTGCTTAGTTTGTCTAAAACTTTCTTCTTTATTCTTTTTAGCTACCTCTTGAGTTTTTTCCAGTAATTGCCGAGCTTCAATTTTAGTTTCTTTAATCTTTTTATCTCTATTTTTTTCAGATTTCTCCAATTGCTCCTGAGCCTTCTTGGCATCTTCTAGACCCTTTTCTATCTTACTAGTTCTTTTATTCATTGTTTTTAGCAATGGTGCATAAACAAATTTATACAAAACCACCAGAACAATAGTAAAGTTTATTAACTGAGCTGCTAATAATTTTCCATCTAAATGAAATGCTTCAATTATTCCGTCCATAGAAATTTTTAAAAATAAAAATTAATTTACAATAATAAATTTTTAATACCTTGACTTTCAATTTTCGATCTCATTAAAAATTAACTGAAAATTTTTAAATTATAAATTGAAAATTCCGGAACCTATTCTCACAAAACCTCACCTTTAAAAAAAGATGAGATCATAAAAAATAGCTTTACTTAATAATAAAGGCTACTACTAAAGAGTAAATAGCAATAGCTTCAGCAAAAGCGATAGCCAACAACATTGGAGCCATAATTTTTCCAGCCACTTCTGGATTTCTTCCAATAGCTTCCATCGCTTTAGAACCAATCATTCCAATGGCAATACCTGAACCAATAGCACCTACTCCCATAACTAATCCCTTGGATAACATGGTCAGATCCATAGCTGTTTTAACAATTTCAGTTTCCATAATTTTTTTAATTAATTAATTAGTAAATTATATTTCTAAAAACCACTTTTATTGATTTTCAGGAAACAATTTACCGAAAATATTCTAAGCACCAGATTACAAATAAATTCTAAATTCCAATTTTTAAAAATCAAAATCTAAGTTTTAAATTTTAATTAAACTTTTATTTTTAAGAACAGTTTGAAGCAAAATTGATAATTCTAGTGAGGCATACTAAAATTTGTACAACAAATTGAAATTATTAATTTCAACTCAAAATATTCCAAAAATGAAAGTTTAATGCGCTTCAGATGTTGACATAGAAAGGAAAACCAAAGTTAATATTGAAAACACCGCTGCCTGCACTAACCCTACTAAAACCTCTAAAAACAAAAATGGAATTGGAAGTAAAAAAGAAAAAATCATTGCCATTGAAGCTAACAAAACTTCTCCAGCAAAAACATTTCCAAAAAGCCTTAATGATAAAGACATTATTTTGGCAATCTCTCCTACAATTTCCATAAATCCAACAAAAAATTTTACTGGATTTATAAAA
>JAGYNP010000045.1 GCA_018399935.1 Candidatus Moraniibacteriota bacterium | reverse complement strand
TGATTTAATTATTGCTAACTTTGAAGAGACTTTTGGTTGGGTTAAGAATATACGGTGAGGGAGTATTAAGTATTAAGTATTAAGTATTAAGCCTGCCTGTCGGCAGGCTTAGAGTTTTTTGGGAAAAGTGTTTAAGAGGCTTTTTTGAGGGAAAAACCGGAATATTTGATGTTTAATATTTATGGAAGCTTGTTTTTTTAATTTTGTTGACATTTTGGTGAAAAAGTGTTATTATTGAGCGGTCTAAGTATACAACCATACCAATTTGGTAAGGAAAGTCTGGACACTAACTGAGTTTAAACTCAGGGGGTAGTTGATAACTTCAACCAAGTTATTAGTGATAATAACTTCGGGAAAGTGCCACAGAGACTATACTAACCGATGCATAGCATCGGCGAGTCGAAAGTCTATAAAGTTGAAAGTCTATAAAGTCTTTATTAGTAATAAGGACTTTACAGACTTTACAGACTTTTGACTTTTAACTTGCTGCTGCTGTGCAACGGTAAAAGGTGAAAAGTGAATTGATTTGGTTTTTTAAAACTACAATTCTCGATCGTCAGTGATGGCGATTTGTGGTAAACCCTACCTGGTGCAAGGCCGTATTCCCCTTTGGGGTTTGTGCCGCTAAAGTTGACAAGTGATTGTTGACTAAGATAAATGGTTGTAGGGCTTTATTTTTAATAAAGCTTGACAGAATCCGGCTTATTTAGGGATTGTTTTTTTAAACAATCCCTGCTTAGACAAATGTTTTAAAATAAATCCTTGTTTTTAAATTGAAATTTTATTAGAATGATAAAGTAACGAATTCATCTCTCAACGAACAAGCTCGATGCGAAATAAACCAAAGGCGGGTTAATTACTTTATAAAAGATCAATGAAAAAAGCTGAATTATTCTTTAGTGCATTGCAGGTTCCAGTGGATTATTTTATGTTAGTCCTTTCTGGGGTTTTGGCTTTTTATTTAAGAAAAACTCAAGCAGTTCAAGAACTCCAACCTTTGTTGTATGAATTTTCTGTTAGAGAATATTTAGAAGTGCTTTTAGTAGTAGCTTCTTTTTTTGTTATAATTTTTACTATAGAGGGACTTTATCGGATTCATTCTAATAAAAGTAAATTAATTGAAATTTATAGAGTGGGTCGAGCAGTTTCTATTGGTTTAATGGTAATTGTTTTAATTCTTTTTTTAGAGCCAGATTGGTTTTCTTCTAGGTTTGTTATTTTAACTGGAGCTTTTTTAGCAGTAATTTTGGTTTCAATGGCTCGTTTTGGTTTAAGAAGTTTTCAAATTTATTTATTGGTAAATAAAGGTATTGGGACTAGAAGACTTTTGTTGTTAGGAGAGAATAAGTTTGCTAATTCTTTGAAAAAATTAATTAAAGAGAAACCTCAAATTGGTTATAGTTTAGTTGATCATAGAGATGAAATTGATTTTAAAAGAATTAATTTACTTCAAAAACAGGGTAAAGTTGATGAGGTTATTCAAAGTAATCCCAAAGTTAATAAAAAAGATTTGTTTAAATTAAAAGAATTTTGTATTAGAAATAGAATTATGTTTAAATATGTTCCAACTTTAATTCAGACTTCTAATTTTAATTTGGAAGTTTTTAATGGAGAGCCTTTGATTGAAGTTAAGAATACTTCTTTGGATGGTTGGGGAAAAATTATTAAAAGAGTTTTTGATATAATAGGTTCAATTGTGGGTATTATTTTATTTGGACCTTTGATGTTGATAATAGCTATTATTACTTGGATTGATTCCGGACTTCCAGCTATTTATTTTAATAAGAGAGTAAATCACAAAGGAGGTGAGTTTGATTTATATAAATTTCGGTATATGAAAAAGGAATATAGCCATGGTAAACAATTTTCTAAAGTGCACAATAAAAAAGCTTTAAAATTTTTAGATGATTTAATTCAAAAACAATCAATTAAGAAAGGTCCTCTTTATAAAATTAAGGATGATCCAAGAAAAACTAAATTTGGAGCTTTTATCGAAAAATTTTCTTTAGATGAATTTCCTCAATTTTTTAATGTTCTTAAAGGTGAAATGAGTTTAGTTGGACCACGACCTCATCAACCAATGGAGGTTGAAAGGTATAAAGACTATCAAAGAAGAGTTTTAACTATAAAACCAGGAATAACTGGATTAGCTCAAGTTTCAGGCAGAAGTGATTTGTCTTTTAAACAAGAAATAAAACTAGATATTTATTATATAGAAAATTGGTCTTTGTGGCGGGACATACAAATAATTTATCGGACTATACCTACTTTGATTAAAAAAAGAAAAAACTAGCATAATAAAATATTATATTGATTATTGAGTATTAAATATTTAAGTAATTTTTTTATCATGAAAAAAATATCTAGTCTGGAGGGAATTGAAAATGTTTATATGATTGGAATTAAGGGTGTTGGAATGGTAGGTTTGGCGGAAATTTTAAAAAAACAAGGAAAAAAAATTAGTGGTTCTGATATAAATGAACCTTTTTTTACTGATCAAATTTTAGAAAGACTTAAAATTAAAGTTTACCAAGGATTTAGTGTTAAAAATTTAAAAAATAGGAAGAGGGTTAATTTAATTGTTCATTCTACTGCTTATAATTCAGAAAATAATAAAGAACTTCAGTTGGCTAACGAGAAGGGTTATCCTATATTAAGTTATCCCGAGGCTTTGGGGATTTTGTTTAAATCTAAAGTGGGTATTGCGGTTTGTGGAAGTCATGGGAAAACTACAGTTACAGCTATGTTAGCTTTGGTAATGGAAGAAGCTGGGATGAAACCTACTGCTTTAGTTGGTTCTAAAATTAAACAATTGAATTCTAGTGTCTTGGTTGGTGAATCAGAATATATGGTGATTGAAGCTGATGAATATCAAAATAAACTAGCTTATTATAATCCCCAGATGGTAATTTTAACTAGCTTAGATTTTGATCATCCAGATTATTTTAAAGATTTTGAGGCTTATAAAAAAGTTTTTAAAGATTTTGTGAAAAAAATTCCAGCTACTGGAATTTTAGTAGTTTGGGGAGAGAGTGCGACTACTTTAGAAATAGCAATGGAAGCTCGTTGTGAGTTATTGATTTATGGATTTTTTAAAAAAGATTTACTAATTAGTTCTGGGGTGGCTAGTAAATATGGGTTAACAAATATTGATTCTAATAATAGGATGATTAATGACATTCGAGAAAAGTTTAAGGAAGCGGGAAAAAAAAGATTTAATTTTATTTCAGTATCTGAAAAATTAAAATTAAAAATAATTGGTCGGCATAATCTTTTAAATGCTACGGCTGTTTTTGCTTTGGGTCAAAAAATGGGAATTTCTGAGAAGAAGGTTTTGAAAGCTCTTAATAATTTTGAAGGAACTGCTAGAAGGATGGAAGTCATTGGTACAAGAAAAAAAGCTTTAATAATTGATGACTATGCTCATCATCCAGAGGAAGTGAAAGCTACCTTACAAGCTCTTAGGGAAAAGTATCCTAAAAAAAATTTGATTTGTGTTTTTCATCCTCATACTTTTACTAGGACTAAGGCTTTATTGTCAGAATTTGCTCAAAGTTTTGATAAAGCTGATGAAGTTATTGTTTTGGATATTTATGGATCGGCTCGGGAGAAACAAGGCGGTGTGATTGCTGAGGATTTAGTTGATAAAATGAAAATGTTTCAACAAAATGTTTATCATATTTCAACTTTAGAGAAAGTCTTTGATGATTTAAAAGATAGAATTGGTTCAAATGATGTAGTGGTGACAATGGGAGCGGGGAATGTTTGTACTCTTGCTAGTAAGCTAGCAAGATCTTAAATTTAAAAATCAAAAGTCAAAATGCAAAAGTTCAACTCAAAATTTAAAAGTAAATTTCCGGTAAAAGTTGTTTCAAAAAATTTAGAGGATACAAAAAAATTTGCTCAAGAGATTATTGAAAATTTAGAACAGGGTGAAAATTTAATTTTACTTCAAGGAAACTTAGGAGCAGGAAAAACTTGTTTTTCTCAAGCTGTTTTAAATTATTTAGAAGCTGAAGGACCTTTTACTTCACCAACTTTTGTTATTATCAAAGATTATGAAGTAGATTTTAAAAATAAAAAAAAGGTTAGATTTAAAAAGGTTTATCATCTGGATTGTTATCGAATTAGTGGAAATGACTTACTTGATTTGGGTTGGAAAGATATTATTAAAAACAAAGAAAATTTAGTTTTGATTGAATGGCCAGAAAAGATTAGTGAGGTGTTGTTAAAAAAATATGTTAAAATAAATTTTAAGGTTTTGGGGGAGGGTGAGAGGGAGGTTGAAATTAGTTAGAAAGCTTGCCCTGTTAAATTTTTAGTTATTAGATACCAGAAAGGTTCAGGGCGGGAGCCACTGAACCCGCAGAAAAATTTTAGTCATCAGTAATTAGTCATCAGTCATCGTAAAAATTCCTTCGGAATTTTTTATCTCAGTTACAAATAGCAAATTAGAGTATAATTTTAAAATAAATACAATGAAAATTAATTCAGAAATTTTTAAAGCTTATGATATTAGGGGTGTTTATCCAGAAGAGATTAATGAAGATACAGTTTATAATATTGGGCGGGCTATAGTTGAGTATCTTAAGCCTCAAAAAATTGTGATTGGTAGAGATATTAGAAATTCATCAAATTCTTTAAGAAATTCATTAGTTAAGGCAATTATTGATGCAGGCGTGAATGTTGTTGATATTGGGATTGCTACTACCCCAATGATTTATTATGCTTCAGGAAAATTAGAAGTTGATGCCGGAATAATTATAACTGCTTCTCATAATCCAGCCGAATACAATGGTATGAAGCTTTGTTTAAAAGAAGCTGTACCAATTGGTGAAGGAAGTGGGATGGAGGATATTAAAGAGTTAGCAATAAAGGGCCAATTTTCTAAAAGTAAGTTGAAAGGTAAATTATTTAAGAATGAAAAATTGAAAGAAGAATACAAAAGTTATTTAAGCGGTTTTTATAAGAAAGGTTTAGGTCGAAAAAAGATTGTAATTGATTTTGCTAATGCGATGGGAATTGAAGAAAAGGATGTTTTAGAAAAATTTTCTGATGAATTAGAATTAAATTATTTATATGATAATTTCGATGGAAATTTTCCTAGTCACGAAGCCAATCCTTTGAAGGTTGAAACTTTAAAGGATTTACAGGAGAAAGTTCTAGAAAACCAAGCAGATTTCGGAATTGCTTATGATGGAGATGCTGACAGAGTTGGTTTTGTCGATGAAAAAGGTAAAGTGGTGCCAATGGATTACATTACTGCTTTGATTTCTAAAGAAATTTTAAAAAAGAAGCCTGGCGAATTAATTTTAATTGATTTAAGAAGTTCTAATGCAGTAAAAGAAGTTATCAAGGAAGCTGGTGGGAAGGTTCAACATTGTCGAGTCGGACATTCTTTGATTAAGGCTCAAATGAGAAGAGACGGGGCAGTTTTTGCTGGGGAATTATCGGGACACTATTTTTTTGAGGAAAATTTTAAAGCAGAGATGACAGTTTTGGCAGTGATTATGGTTTTGAATTTATTAAATGAAACAGGAAAAACTATGTCAGAATTGACAGCTGATTTAAAAAGATATTATCATTCTGGTGAAATTAATTCCGATGTTAAAAATTCTCAAAAAGTTTTTGAAAAATTAAAAGAAAAATATGCTAATGGAAAATTAAATAAGTTAGATGGAGTAAGAATCGATTTTGAGGATTGGTGGTTTAATGTTAGAGCATCTAATACTGAACCGAAAATTCGTTTAAATTTAGAAGCTAAAACTAAAAAATTAATGGAAGAAAAGAAAAATGAGGTTCTAGAATTAATTAGAAGTTATTAGTTAGTTAAATTTTATTTTTTTATAAAACTTTAGTTTTTAAAAATAAGTAGTTTATTTATTTTTTAGCGTAATATATTCACAGGATGCTAATTTTTTAAATTGAATAATTATATCTAATCAAAGTGTTTTTGAGATTAAATTTAAACTTAGAAGCAGAATTCAAGGATGTTAAAGAGCCCATTTAAATTGACATAAGTACAATTAAGTGTTAGAATTATTTTAAATAATTATTTTTATTTGTATTTTTTGTTTTTTAAAATTAACAAATTTATAATAAAAAAATATTTAGAAAAATTTTTACAATGTTCTTTTACATAGATATTTTTTAAAAAAGGAGGAAAAGATTGAAAATAACTAATTTTTTACCCCTTTTTCCACAGAAGGGGAATATAAGAGAAATAGTTCCGGGTGTTTCGGTGTTAGTTTCACCTCAAAAAAAGGGAAATTCGATTGATGCTTTAATAAATCTTTCAGCTTTTAAGATTAAAAGTCAACTGGAATTAGCAAGGTTTTTAAACAGTGCAGTTCCATTAGCTAAAAGCGATTTAAATTATCAAGAATATTTTCAGTTTCCTAATTCCAAAATTCAAAGTTTAGCTGATAAAATTGTTGATAGTCGTTGGAGTGATGACAAAAAAGCTTATGCAATTGAACAGTGGGTTATTGACAATATTGAATATGTTTCTGATTTGAAAAATCACGGGAGGATGGAATATTGGTCAAAGCCAACTGAAACTCTTAGTAGAATGAATGGGGATTGTGAAGACGGGGCTTGGTTGATGGGGAGTTTGATGCTTCATGCTGGGGTTGATGACTCCAAGGTATTTTTTTATGGAGGAATGGTCAGAATTGAAGAAGGTAGTTTGGAATTGGGTGGACATGGTTGGACTGGTTATAAAAGGTCAGATGGAGAAATTGTAGCTTTGGATTGGAGTTATTATCCGACTTCTGAACCACTTAATGAAAGAACGCCACTTAAGGATAATTTAAAGTATTATGATGATATGTTTGTAACTACTTTAAGAAAAACAATAGAAACACCTTACGCGAACTATGTTCGTAACCCAGAAAATATGAGGGGTTTGGCTCTTTTTTCTAAAATAAGAAAAGGAGCTTTAATTAACTCTTTTGCTTAAAATTTTAGATAAAAGAGGAAAAGGAAAGCAAATGGTTTTTTTATTGAAATTTTTAATTTAAAACCTAGATTTAATATATCTAGGTTTTTATTTTTCTTGAAGAATATAATATTTACAATATTTTGAAATTGAGTTATTTTAGTAACTAGCTTATAAAGTCTATGAAATTTAAAAAAATTTCTAAATTTAATAGAACTTTAAAGTAGTGATAAAAAAAAACAATATAAGAAAAAGATTAAATATTTAAAATTTAAATAAGTATAGAGAGAAGACTGTTTTGGTATTTGTGAGATTTATTAAAATTTTTAGTTTTATTTAGCAAAATTAATTTGTTTGTAATTTGATTTTAAAATATAGAGAGGTAGCTAGTATGATTAAAGTGCATCTGTTTTGAGAGGGGATTTGACAATTTAATATAAAATGGAGAGGTGGCTGAGTTGGTCGAAAGCACCACACTGCTAACGTGGCAGGGTTTAACCGCCCTCAAGGGTTCGAATCCCTTCCTCTCCGCAACTGAAACCCCGAAAGGGGTTTTTAAGTTGCGGAGAGGAAGGGATTCGAAGGGAGCGAGAAAGAGTGAGCTAGTGAACTCTTGGTGCGCAGCTCCCAGGTGCCCGAGTCGGAGCGAGGGAGAATCCCGCAACTGAAACCCCGAAAGGGGTTTTTAAGAATTTGAAGAAGGCAAAAGAAGACCTTTTTCTTTAACTTTATTTAACAATAAGATGGTTATTTTTTGAAATTTAAAAAAAGAAATAATTTAATTAAAATTATAAAATAGAGGCATCTATCGATGCCTCTATAGATGCCTCTAAAATATTTTGAAACAAAAATTAAAAGTGAAATA
>JAGYNP010000044.1 GCA_018399935.1 Candidatus Moraniibacteriota bacterium | reverse complement strand
GCTATCGCCCTCAAATAATTCCTACTGGTCAAACCGCTATTATGATTGAGGGTTGGGGCATTGCTGTTGATAAATGTGCTGGTGACTTTATGGCTGGGGCAGTTGAAAAAATGATATTAGAAAAAGAAAAAGAATCAAAACCTGATATCTATTTTGTTGAAGGGCAAGGTTCTATTTTTCATCCAGCATATTCAACTACTTCTTTAGCTCTTATTCACGGTTCTTGCCCAACTCACTTAATCTTAGTTCACCGACCTAAAAGAAAAAGAATAACTGGTTGTCAATTACTTCCTGTCCCAAAAATAGAAAAAGCAATTAAACTTTATCAAGAAATGGTTTTGCCAGATTTTAGAAAAACTAAAATAGTTGGCATAGCTTTAAATACTGCTGGATTAACAGACTTAGAAGCTAAAAAAGCAATTAAAGAAACAAAAAAACAAACTAGTCTTCCTGTTGCTGATTTAATTCGTTGGCCAGAAGATTGGACTAGCTTATTTTTTAAATAAATATCATTATGAAAAAACAAAAACATATTCACTTTATTGGTGTTTGCGGAGTTGGTATGGGAGCAATTGCCGTGATGATGAAAAAAATAGGATGGAGAGTAACTGGTTCTGATAAAGGATTTTTTCCTCCAATGAGCACTTTTTTAGAAAAAAATAAGATTGATTTTTATCCTGGATGGCACCCGGAAAAAATGGGAAAACCAGATATTGTTGTAGTGGGTAATTTTGTTTCTCTTAAAAATCCTGAGTATTTATTTGCTCAAAAAAATAACTTTAAAATAAATTCTTATCCTGAAATTTTAGCCGAATATTTAATTAAAAAAAATTCCCTAGTAGTAACGGGAACTTTTGGTAAAACTTCTATTACTTCTTTTTTAACCCATGCTTTTAAAAAAGCAAATAAAAAACCGAGTTGGTTTATCGGTGGATTGGCAAAAAATATTTCTTGCGGAGCAAAGATAAATTCTGGATCATGGAGTATTGTTGAAGGAGATGAATACACTACTGCTCGTTGGGATAATCGTCCTAAGTTCCTTCTTTACCATCCAACCCATTTAGTTTTAACTGCTGTTTTTTGGGATCATATTGATGTTTATCCAACAGAAGAAAAATATCGTCAAGCTTTTAAAAAATTAGTCAGATCTATTCCCGATTCAGGAACAATTGTTGCCGCTCAAAGAAAAAACAACAAGAATATGGAGGAAATCTTAAAACAAGCTAAGGCAAAAGTAATTCGATATGGAAAAAAAGAAGATGTTAAAGATAAAAATGGTTATGGATATCAAATCAATAAAATAGGAAAAACTTTTTCTGAATTTTCTGTTTTTTATCAAAACAAGTTGTTGGGGAAATTTAAAACTCCATTAATTGGATCTCATCAAATAGAAAATCTTTGCGGAGGAATTGCCATGGCCCATCAAAATAAAATTGGCTTAAAAAACCTTCAGGCAGCAAGTAAAACTTTTACTGGAGTTAAAAGAAGACTTGATTTAAGGGCTGAAAAAAATAATATTAAAGTTATTGATGATTTAGCTCATTCTCCAAGCAAGGCCCAGGGAACCTTAAATGCTTTAAGAGATTATTATCCTAAATCAAATATTTTTGCTGTATTTGAACCTAATGTCGGAAACCGAACTATAAGTAGTAAAAACCTATATCAAAATGCCTTTAATCAAGCTGATTTTGTGGTAATACCTCGTCTTTCTAAGACTAAAATTAAACCTGGACAAGAAAAAAGAATGGATGGAAAAGAATTAGCTCAAATAATCCAACAAAAAAATAAAGAAACAAAAGTTCTTTATTTGGATAAAGATGAAGAAATAATTAAATTTTTAACCAGTCAACCAAAGCCGAATGATATTATTGTTTTCCTTGGCTCTCATGGTTTTAGAAAAATGATTGAACAAACAATTACTTCCCTTCGTCAATAATTTCTAAATCAACTTTCTCGTCATTAACCCCAGTAACCTCAAGAGTGATTCCACAAGTATTACACTCAAGAATTGTCCCCTTTTTAAGATCTTGGGGATTTTCTATTTTAATCTCATTTTTACATTCTGGGCAAATTAATTCCATATAAATAAAATTAAATTATTTAATT
>JAGYNP010000043.1 GCA_018399935.1 Candidatus Moraniibacteriota bacterium | reverse complement strand
GGGTGTTTTTAATTATTCTGGAGCGACTAGAGGGAATCGAAGGGCGCGAGAGATTTTCCCAGGTTCGACCTCTGGAACTGGCAAAGCGTAGAAATTTTAATCTAAGCGTAGGGGGATGGATTTATTTTGAATGTTGGTTATTGAAGATTGGAATAGAAATTGGAGAATTACAAAAGCGCCTAAGTCAAAATGAAAGACTTAGACGCTTAACTTAACTGGTATGAGTTTTTATATTAATTAAGTTTTTTTTCTGCTTACACCGGCAATGCCGAGTAAGCCGAGGCTAAACAGAAGGACTGTAGCCGGTTCCGGGACGGGCGAAGCGTTGCCACTCAGTTTGGAGTGATCTAGCCAGGCATTAGCAGTTCCCAGGGGATTTAAAACACTCAGTTCAACAGCCAGGGAACCGTCGTAATTTAATAAACCGATATCAACGGCAATTTCATACTGACCATTGTCAACTTCTCCGATAGACCCCCACTGAGTACCATCAAAAACATAACTGATTTCTTCTGTAAAGTCCCAATTCCACCACAAAAAAGTTCCAACTGCGTCATGATCGACTTCAAGGCTTCCGAACCAACCAAAGTCAAACACAACATCGGTCATTCCCTCTCCAGTCATCAATCATGTCCTCGAAATAATAAGCGTTGGCGCCACTTGTCATGACCAGCAAAAACAAACCCGTTAACAAAAAAACTAACTTTTTCATGCTACATCTCCTTCTATTTAAAAGTGCTTTTAAGCGATTTCTCAAACCATTTGAAGAATCTTATACTAGACTTTTAACATAGTATTTTAAAATTGTCAATAGAAAAAGTTCGTAAAGTCAAAAGTTTGTAAAGTTCATAAAGTTTTTGTTAGTCTAGCCTTCTTGTTTGTTTGAGTTTGATCGATTTTTTCCTAAATCCGTTCTCGAGGTTCGACCGCTACATCCGCCCACCAACGTTCACGAACGACGGGGCAAGCAGAGGTCGGACCTCGGGAACTAGCCAATTGCAGAATTTTTAGGCTAGTCGGACCTGGGGGATTTTTGGTTTAGTTTTCTTTTTTCATTTCTTCGATGATGGCGCCGAATTTGGCATAGTATTCATCCCATTGTTTGCCAGACCAATCTTTAGGCTTTTCTAAGATGATTTTATCAGGAGAAGGGTAATTGTCGGGATTTTCATAGAAACTTTTGAAAATGTCTTGAAAAATTTCTTCCCCAGTTTCTGCATTCTTAACGATTTGTTTTAGAGAAGTTCTGAGTTTGCCATCGGTAGTTCTCTCAGTCACTTCAGGACCTTCAAGTTCAACTTTATAAAGATCTTCTTTGGAGTAGAAATTTATAAAAAACTTTTTATCTTTTTCGTCCATCTCAGTTTGAAGTAGAAGATAGTTGCCAGTATTGTTTTTAAATTTCAAATCAGGCTTGGGGACATAGACGGTGGCATCAGTTCCCGGTGGATCATAGTAGTGAACTGGATAGGAATGGTTGTGTCGCTCGGTAATTTTCATTCCACTGTTCAAAGCCCCTCTGAACATGGTGGTTGAAATTTGACAAATCCCGCCTCCATATTCAGGGACGGTTTGATTTTTTTTAATAACTAATTCTTCTTTGTAGCCAGTTGTTTCATCCACTTCGCCTAGAATTGTGGTGAAAGAAAGTTCCTCTTCTGGCTTGAGAACCAAGCCATCAAATCGTTCAGCACCCACTTTGATGTTGTGAATTCTGGTGGAACTGGAGCCAGTGAAATCTGATTCACCAACTCCAATCAGTTCTTTTATTTCATATTGTTCGGGGTTTTCGCTGGATATTTCAGGGGAAATTTTATCAATTTCTAGAGGAATATAAGAGACATAAAAATTTTCAATTAGGGTATTTTTTATTTTCTGAAAACTTTCTATTATCTTGAGTTCAATTTTTTCTTGGCTTCTTGTTAGAACACTAATTTTTTTAGTTTCAGGGTTTATTTTAAATCTAGCATTAACCGACTCTTGATTGATATCTTTGGAGATTGATTTTAAAAATTTTTTAACATCATCTTCTTTAATGTAAATATTAGAGCTTTTTCGATAGTGAATTTTTTTATCAAAAGTTTGAGTAAGCTCCAAGTAGCCATTTTTTATTAGATTTTCTTGGTGACTTATAAAAGGATCTTCAACTTCTGAAATATAGTCAGGGTCATAAACTATTTCATAGTCCCAATTGAGAAAATCTTTAAGATAAAAGGGGATAGCTTTATCTTTGTCATCTCCAAATAGATAAAAAGGTTTTTCTAGAATTTCTTGGAGGGTGTTGTTTTTAAAAGAGCCTAGTTTGTTATTGGAGTTGTATGCTTGGACTGAATTTAAAAAAAAACCTAGAATTATCAGGCAAGCAACTAGATTGTATTTTTTCAAATTTATGGTTTTCATACGATTGATGGGTAAAATTGTGTTCGGAAGCAATCTTGATAAAAATTAAAACCAGTGCCAAACAGGTTTTAATTATATCAAGATTTTTAAATCATCCATTATCAAATTCTTATTACATCTAAACCGTTATTTAAAGAGTTTTTCTATTATTAAATCGAAGATTTAGATAAAATTAAAAAATTAGAAACCTCGAACTTGAAGTTTTCTAGTTTTGGCTGTTTCTAATTTGGGTAATTTGATTGTTAGAATGCCATTTTTCATGGAAGCCTCAGCTTTTTCAGTAACAATTTCAACTGGTAGAATTATAGAACGAGAAAAAGGTCCCCAGTAACATTCTTGATAGTAATAATTTTCAGAATCAATTTCTTCATCTTGAGTCCTTTTTCCTTTTACAGTAACCATTTCACTATTTATATCAACATCTAAATCCTCTGGTCTAACTCCAGCAATAGTTGATTTAATAACAATATCTCTATCGGTTTGATAGACATCTATTGTCAATTGACCCTCTGAGTCAACCTCTATTTCGTCATTAGTTTCCTCAACTGAAGACGTTGTCGTGTTCATTTCTTTTTGTTTAGGGTCAGGAGCAATTGCTTTTTCTTCTCTATTAATTGAGTTATCTTTAAAATCTTCTTCAAACTCATCATTTTCTTGAAAAAAACTGTCGGCTGGTTCTTTCTCGTTCTTGGAAGGGAACTCGTAAGGATCGTCAACGATAAGATCTTTTTTAGATTCAGTATTACCGTTTATTTCAATTTGACTTTCGTCGTCAATTTTTTGAATCCCAGTTAATTTTTCAAAAAAAGATTTTTTTTGTTTTGTCATGTTTTTTGTTTAATTAATTGATTAAAATAATTTTAACAATTATTTTAAAAAATGTAAATATGAATAAATAAATTATACATTAAATGAATTCCAAAAGCTAGTAAAAAATAAAATAAAGAGCTCCAAAGATTTTTTTTATAGTAGAAAATTGTTGAGATTAAAAAAATTGAAGTTAGTGCGTGAATTGAAAATAAGGATAAAATTGATAATAGTTTGGGTTTTTCGGTAATAGTTTTTAAGGTTATTAAAAAAAATTCAAAAAGACTAAAACCTAATCCAAAAATAAGAGCCATCAAGATGCTTGGAATGTTTAGCAAAGATTTTTTGATTGTAAAAAAGCTAATTGAAAATAATTTAATCAATTCTTCTATAAAAACCAAAATTCCGATTGAAATTAAAGTGGTGTTTTGCCAAAAGGAAAAATTTTGGGAAAATGATTCAAATAAAATTGATGAAATTAAAGAAAAAAAGCCAGCAAAAAAACCAACCAACAAAAAAAAAGGCCAATAAATTAAATTTATTTTATTAACTAAGTTTTTCAATTTGTTTTTCAATGAATTTTATTTTAATTTTATTTTCTTTTTCTTTTTCTTCCTCTTTTTTTATTATTTCTTTGGGAGCATGGGTTAAGAAATTTTTATTAACTAATTTTTTGTTTAAACTTTTTGAAATATTTTTTAGTCTATCCATTTCTTTTTTTAATCGAGTTAATTCTTTTTCAATGTTGATTAAATCTTTGAGTGAAATATAGATTTTAATATTATCAACTTGTTCGTAGAAAGAGTTGGGAATTATCGGTCCAGTTTCGAGAATTTTAATTTTATTAGGGTAGGTTCCTAAATTTTTTAGAATATTTTTTTGACTTTTTATTTTTGATATTTTTTTACCAGCATAAATTGAAATTGAAATTTTATCTCTAGGATTTAATCTGTATTGAGCTCTAGCATTTCTAATAGCGCTAACAATTTTTTGAATTAATTGGAAATCAAAATTATTTTTTAAGTATTGAGAATATTTATTGGTATCGGGAATATTTTCAATCATTAGTATTGAAGAACTATTTTTTTGCCAAATAGTCTCTGTTACAAAAGGAATAAAGGGATGCCAAAGTTTTAATAAATCCTTTAAAATTTCGGTTAAGATTATTTTTTTATAAGAACTTTTTTCAGTTTTGCTTATTTCTAAGTACCAATCCGCAAAATCATCTCGGGTAAATTTTTTAATTTTTTCTCCAGCAGAAGAGAATTCGTGATTTTTTAGATCTGTTTT
>JAGYNP010000042.1 GCA_018399935.1 Candidatus Moraniibacteriota bacterium | reverse complement strand
AACCAAAAAGCAAAACTAGAACCAATAAAATAATACTAATAAAATATAAAAAATTACTATATTTTTTCCAAGTTCTATAGTCATAAAAACTAAAAAAAGCAAAAACAATAACCCCTATCAAAATAAAAATCAACTGCTTTAAAAAAATATTTGAACCTTGATTATTATCGCCAACATAAAGCGAATAGATTGCAATCAAACCAGAAGATAAAAGAAAAGAAACTGCGCCAATACTCTTCCAGTCCAATTTAATGACACTTCTTATCATAAACCGTACTTATTTTTATTAAGATTATGTTCATCTAAAGTTTCAGAAAAAACTGTTTCTCCTGTTACTGGATCACTTAAGAAATAATAGTAATCCGATTTTTTAGGACTTATAGTAGCTTCAATTGATTTTAAACCTGGATTACTAACTGGTCCAGGTGGCAAACCTTTATATTTATAAGTATTAAAAGGTGATTCAATTTGAGTATCCTCATAAGTATATTGTTTCTTATCTTCACCTAAAATATAAGCCAAAGTAGCACAACTTTGTAACAAATAATTATCCGCCACTCTATCCCAAAAAAGACCAGCTACTATTTCTTTATCATTATCAGAACGAACTTCTTTTTCAACAATTGAAGCTAAAGTTAAGACCTCATGCAAAGTTTTTTCTTGTTTTTCAAATTCTTTTGCATTTCTTAAAACAATTTTTTCTTTAAAATTGTTTAAAAATTTAGTTACTAATTTAAAAGCATCATCTTCTGGATAAATAAAATAAGTGTCTGGAAAAAGATAACCCTCTAAATCAATTCCACTTGGTAAACCCTCTAAGAATAAATATTTATTTTTAAGCTTCTGACAATCACAATTATCTTTTTCTTGACAATGACAACTAACAATTTCTTTAAATTCATCCGCCAATTTAGAATCAATTTCCCTAATTCGAGCTACTATTTTAGTATTGGTAAAACCTTCTGGAATAATTAATTTTTGATAAACTTCTTTTGTTTTACCATTAACAATTTTTTGAACGATCTCTTCCACTGTCATATTAGGACTTAACTCATAATTTCCAGCTTGAATTTTGCTAGTTAAATCTTGTTCCCAGAGTTGATAATAAAAATAATACTTATTTTTAATTAATTTTTCTTCGACTAAGTTATTACCAATCTCTTTAGCTCCTTCGTTTTTGTTTATTTTAAACAATTGAACTAAACCAGAATCACTCAATCGACTATTGTAGGCTTTGGATTTAAAAATAAAAAAACTTACTAACCCAAAAATTATTAAAATTCCAAAAACTATAGCAATTTTCGCTAGAAATCTCCGATTCATTTAAATTTAATTTAAAAAATTATTATAAACTTTTTGACTTTAAAAACTTTAAGAACTTTCGACTTTACAAACTTTATAACTTTAAAAACATTATAAACTTTCCAAATAAACTTCTTCTCCTTCTTTTAATCCCGATAAAATTTCAACATAACCATCATCTCCGTTCAGACCAACTTCAATAATCTTCTTAAATAATTTTTCATCTTTTAAAATATAAACAAAATTTTGTCCATTTTCTAAAAAAACAAATTGATTCAAAACTTTGATTACGTTCTTTTTAATATCAATCAAAATATCAACATCAGCACTCATCCCTTCCTTAAATTGAAAACTGGAATTTTCAATTTTCAATTTAGCTTTATAATAAACCACTCCTTGAATTTCAGTCGAAGCTGGATTTATTTCTATTACTTCTGCTTCAAATTTGTCTTCAAAATCAAAAGCATCAAAAGCCACTTTAGCGGTTTGTCCAAGTTCCACCTCAGAAATATTAGCTTCTGGAATATCAACCTCCAAAACAAAATCTTTAGTTATCATTTCACCAAAAGTTCCACCGACACTAGTACTACCAATAACCTCTCCTTCTTCATAATTAATCTTAGAAATCACTCCATTTAAAGGAGCTTTCAAGGATGAATTATTCAAATTTTTTAAAGCAATTTGATAATCAACTTCAGCCAAATCAACCAAAGCACTTCGACTTCCTTCTGCATAGTCAGACTCGATTGTTTTCAAACTTTCCTCAACTGTATCCAGGGAATTTTCAGCTGAGATTAAACTTAATTCCTTATTTTTCTTGGCTGTTTTCAAAGCTTCCTCAGTAGCTTTTTTTGTATTTTGAGCGCTTGTTAAAGTCATTTTAGCACTCTTAGCTTCGATACTATCAACTCCCGACTCACTAACAATTTGATTATAATAATCTTCGACATCATCAACATACTCAACTGCATTTTGACAAGAAATTTCAGCAGCATCAACCACTTGATCATGATAATCTTCAACCGCCTCCAGATAATCTTCAGCATTCTCAATTTTTTTCAAAATCTCCCGAGTAGTATCATTATTAGCACCAGCTTCCATTTTAGCTCTTTCTAGATTAACTCTGGCTTTCTTAACTTGTTCATTCAAAATATTGCTTTCCAAAACCGCAATCAAATCACCTTCAGCTACTTCATCACCAACTTTAACTTTTATTTCTTGAAGTCTACCAAGATTTTCAAAATTTAGATTAATTGAACTTTCCGAAATCAAAGATCCTGTAATTGAAATAGTTTTCTTCAAAGAACCACTTTTAACAGTTTCTTTTTGGAGATTATCATTTTCGCTGCTCTTACTAGACCAAAAAAGAACTATTCCACTAACAACCGCTATTCCAATTCCAATAAATATTATTTTTTTTACTTTTGTCATTTAACTTATTCTTCTATTAAAAATTTTATCAATTTAATCATTTAACTGTTTATATTTTTTTTAAATAATTCTAAACTATTTTTCAATAAAATCGCTACAGTTATTGGACCAACACCCCCTGGAACAGGGGTATAAAAACTAGCCTTATCTCCCAAAAATTTATCGTCCACATCACCTTTAATTTTATCACCTTCTCTGGATATCCCAATATCAATAATTCCAACTTGATCCTTTAACATATCTTTATTGATAAAATGAGCCTTGCCAGTAGCACTAATTAAGAGGTCAGCTTTCTTTATTTCTTTCTTTAAGTTTGAGTCATCAGATAAAACCATTTTAACATCAGCTTCTTTTTTTTTAAGAATTTTTTCTAATTTTTTACCAAAAATCTTTGAATTTGAAATGATTAAAACCTTTTTATTACTAATCTTAAACTTCACTTCTTTTAGTATTTCTAAAACTGCCCTATGAACAGGTGAGATAATCTTGTCATCCTTTTTATTTTGATTATCAGGATGAAAACAATCAACATCTTTTTGGGGATCAATTTTCTTTATTATTTTATCAGTATTAAATTTTTTTGGCAAAGGCAATTGAACTAAAATTGCATCAATCTCTGAATCTTGGTTCAAAACCTCAATAGCCTCAAGAATCTCATTTTCTAAACTCTCATTGCTAAATCTATAAAGATGGGTATCTATACCAACTTTTTTAGCTTCTTCTATTTTTTTACTAACATAAAGTTCCGATTCTTGATTTTCACCTATTATTAAAATTGCTAAATTAGGCCTTATTTCAGCATTTTGAACTTCATACTTATTTAAAGCTAAAACTTCCTTAAACACTTGACCTTTAATTCTCTTGGCGATTTTGTTCCCATCCACTATTTGGGTATGTTTTTTAGTCATACTTAATACTTAATACTAACAACTCAATACCAATTTAAACACTTGGAATTGGAAAATTCTGACAAAATTCCTCTACTTCTTTCTGAATTTGATTTAAAACTTTATTATTATCCCTATTTCCAATAGCTTTGTCAATCCATTCTACAATTTTCACAATTTCTGTTTCTTTCATCCCTCTGGTAGTCACCGCTGGGGTACCAAACCGAACCCCAGAAGGTTTTATTGGAGGATTGGGATCATTCGGAATAGTTGAACGACTAACAGAAATTCCACATTTTTCCAAAGCTACCTCTACAGTTTTCCCATCAATATCTTTACTGGTCATATCAACTACCATTAAATGATTGTCAGTCCCATCAGAAATCACTTTGTACTCCCTTTTTTTAAATTCTTCTGCCATTTTTTGAGCATTTTTAATTATTTGATCTCCATATTCAGCAAATTCTGGTCTTAAAATTTCCCCAAAAGCCACCGCTTTAGCAGCAGTAATATGATCATGTGGACCTCCCTGCATTCCAGGAAAAACTGCTCTATCGATTTGTTTGGCATATTTTTCTTTACACATAATCATTGCTCCTCGCGGACCTCTTAAAGTTTTATGAGTAGTAGAAGAAACAACATCAAAATAAGGTACTGGATTATCCATTTTTTTAGCTGCTATCAAACCAGCCGTGTGAGCAATATCAGCAAAAGTATAAGCCCCAATTTCATCAGCAATCTCTTTAAATTTTTGCCATTCAATTTCTCTGGAATAAGCACTAAAGCCAGCCACTATCATTTTTGGTTTTTCTTTTAAAGCTATCTTCCTAACCTCTTTCATGTCAATTTTTCCAGTTTTTGAATCAACTTCATATTGAACAAAATCATAAAGCATTCCTGAGAAATTTACTGGGTGACCATGTGAAAGATGACCACCGTGATCCAATTTTAAACCCATCACTTTATCTCCAGGTTTTAAAAAAGCAAAATAAACAGCAGCGTTGGCTGGAGAACCTGACAACGGTTGAACATTAACATGTTCAGCATTAAATATTTTTTTAGCCCTTTCTATAGCAATTTCTTCGACGATGTCAACAATTTGATTTCCTCCATAATAACGATGTTTCGGATAACCTTCGCTATATTTGTTAGTTAAAACAGAACCCATAGATTCTAAAACTGCTAAAGAAACATAATTTTCTGAAGCGATTAATTCAATTTCATTAATCTGTCGCTCCTTTTCTCTACTTATCGCCAAAAAAACATCTTTATCTTGATTTTCTAAATTTTTATAATCCATATTGTTTTATTTAATTAGTTAAAATCCCTCTAAAAATCAAGATAAAATTATAGCATAACAACTTATTTAAAAATTAAAAACTAAATATTCAGTATTTGATTTTCAAATATCCAATAGCTGGTTTTTAAAATATTTAAATATTAAATAAACTTTGGATGTTGAATATTGAATACTTTGATTAAATCTTTTCAGAAAAACTAGTTGAACTGATTTCCGGTTTTATTCCAAAAAAATAATACCACCAATAATAGTAATTAGGTCTATCAATTTCAACTTTAGGCTTTTTTTCCTCAGTTTTTTCTAAAGTTCTTTTAATTTTACTATTTTTAACTATTACAACTTTTTCTCCTTCTTTAACCAAATTAAGTTTTTGCTTAGCTTCTCTCTCTTTAAAATAATCGGTCTGCAAATATTGAGCCAATTGCTCTAAATTTTTGTTTCTGCTTTCAAATTCATCTATTTTTTCTTGCAATTCAGCAACTTCTTTATTAATTTTAAGTTGTTTATGTTTAATTCTTAAAAAATGATACCCCACAAAAGCCACAAAAAATAATAAAGTTAGTACAAAAACCCTAACTCTGAAAGACTGAAAAAAACCTTCCTGATTATTATTGGAATATTTATTATTATTTTTAAACAATTTTTATTTTTAAAAATTAAAAAGATTGTAACAATGGAACCAAAGAAAAACCAACCATTCCAATTATTCCTAAAATTCCAACAAAAATCCAAATAATTTTCATTATTTTTTTTCTTTTATTTAACAACATATTTTTATTATATAGTA
>JAGYNP010000041.1 GCA_018399935.1 Candidatus Moraniibacteriota bacterium | reverse complement strand
ATATGGGATTGAGTCGATTGGGAGTTGAGCCTTTAGAAAAAGAGTTTACGCCAAAATATTTTTGGAATTTAATTAAAAATAAGCAAACAAAAAATATTAAAATTTTAATAATGGATCAGTCCTTGATTGTTGGAATTGGGAATATTTATGCTTCGGAAGTTTTGTTTGAAACAGGAATAAGTCCCTTGAGATTGGCTGGAAATTTAAGTAAAAAAGAAACTAAAAAGTTACATTCAAAAATAGTTAATATTTTGAAAAAAGCGATTGAAATGAGAGGAACTACTGATAATGATTATCGTGATGTCGATGGTTCGATGGGGGAGTTTCAAAATGTTTTAAAAGTCTATAATAAAGAAGGAAAAAAATGTTCTGGTTGTAAAGGAGTAATTAAAAGAGTCAAAATTGGACAAAGAAGTACTTTTTGGTGTGAAAAATGTCAGAAATAACAAGGTATGCTTATTTTCGCAAAATTTGAAAATAAAATAAAAAATAAAATTAATTTAAATTTTTTTAAGTTAACATCCAATATTTATCCAATAATCAAATATTTCAATATAGCAATTTATTGATTATCAATTATTTTTGTCCAGATGAAATTTAAAAATGTAAACAACGCTGGACAATCTAATATATTAGATTTTTTAGAAAAGTGTTTTGGGAAAATTTCCAATTTTTTTTAAGTGTGCTACAATAAATTTAATAATTTTTAAAAATAAATATGAATATAGATCCAAAAGATTATAATGAGCAATTTAAAGAAGAAAAAATAATTAATAATAAACAAGATATCCTTTGGAAAAAATGGATAGCTTTTTTTTCGGTTATTATTTTAATTGTTGGAGTAGCTTGGTGGGCGATTGGAGGTAGTAATTCCAGACAAGGTGAATTAATAACAATTGATCCAGGGAATGTTAAAGAAGCTTCTATTAATCAGGGAGAGGTTAGTCCAATTTCAGGTTTGCCTTGTGATAATTGGAATCGTCGTCCAATTGCAATAATGCAACCGTCTGATTTATCAACCAGACCTTTGGCTGGTTTTTTCGATGCTGATATGGTAATTGAAATGCCAGTTTTAACTACTAGTAAAACCAGATTAATGGGTGTTTATATTTGTGGTGACCCAGAGGAAGTTGGTTCGGTTAGAAGTGCTCGACCTGATTTTGTTCATCTTGCTAAAGGTCTGGACGCTATTTTTGTTCATTGGGGGAGAGCTGCTTTGCCTAGTTTCATTGAAAATTTAAATAGTGGAATGATTGATAATATGAATTGTAATGGGGATGCTGGTCAGTCAATTGCCTCATCTTGTTTTAGAAAACAGAATGCACCAGATTTAAGTCATTTGGATAGTGCTTATGTTAAATTTGATAAATTATTGGAAGTCGCTAATGATTTGGATTATAGAATGGAAAGCAATTTTGGTGGCTATCCTCATCAAGTTGACTTGCCAGAGGAAAAAAGAATTGAAAAAGGAAATTTAGAAATAGGTTATTATAATGATGAAAGTCAAGTTGTTCATTATGATTATGAAAAATCAACCAATTCTTATATTCGATATTGGGGTGGAAAGAGAACTACTGATAGAAATAATGGAAGTTCAATAACTCCTAAAAATATAGTTGTTTTATTATCTAAAGATGAACCAGCCGAAGAGGATCCACATTATAATAATATGCAACTAGGTGATCCTTGGTATGACACTATTGATTCAGGAGAGGCTTATTTTTATATGAATGGTGAAGAAATTAGAGGCCGATGGAGTAAAGATAAGAATAAAATAGATTCAAAATTAATTTTAACTGATTCTAATGGAATGGATATTAAATTTGTTCCAGGTCAAATTTGGGTAAATGTCGCTTATCCTAATATGAAAGTTTCTTGGGATTCAGAACTTAGTTACGAGGAAGAAATGGCGGAATAGTTTTTATAAATAACTGAAAGTTTTGTTGACTATTTATTTTGGGGAAGAAGATTTTCTGGTTCAACGGGCGGTTAAGACCAAGAAAGAAGAATTTTTAAAAAAGAATTCTCAATCTTCAGTGGAAATTTTTGATGGTGGTGAAAACATTGTCGAAGATCTTTTACTATCTATTGGTCAAGGAGGAGGTCTTTTCGCTAAAAAAAAGATGGTTATTTTGAGAGATGTTTTTAACTATGATAAAGTTGATCAAGAAAAAATTCTTGATTTTTTAAAGAAAAAAAATAATTCACTAAATGATATAGAACTGATAATTAGTTGGCGTGGGAAGATTAAAGCTAATAAACTATTGAATTTTTTAAAGAAGAACGAACAAAAACAGGAATTTAAAAAAATAACTTTGTTTGAAACAGAGAAGTTTATCCAGGATAAACTAGAAGGTTTAAATGAAGTAGAATCAGGAGCTATGAAAAAACTAGCTCTGCTTTATGGTAAAAATTTATGGGTTTTAGACAGGGAATTGGAAAAATTAATAAATTTCAAGTCTGGAGAAAAAATAACAGAAGATGATTTAAAAGAAATGTCTGACGGAGAAGTGGGCGTGAAGATTTTTGATTTGGTGGACGCAATCGGCAATCAGAACAAAAAAAGAGCTTATGAATTATTGGATTCTCTTTTTAAAAAAGGAGAAGATGGTTTTTACATTTTATCGATGATGATTTTTCAAATTAGAAATTTGTCGTTGGTTTTGGACTGTCAAAACAAAGGAATTTTCAATCAACAAGAAATTGCTCAAAAAACAGGTTTGCATCCCTTTGTTGTTCAAAAAGCATTGGCTCAATTGAGTCGTTTTAATGTTGATAGATTGAAAAAAATTTATAAAAGAGCTCTTTTTCTTGACATAAATTCCAAATCTGGGAGAATTAACATAAATGAAGCTTTGGAAGATTTTATTATTAAGATTTAATCTTCTAAGCCTGATTTAAAATAAAAAAGTTAAAAATTAAAAGCCCAGTTAAATAGTATTTAAGTTTCACTTTAAATGATTTAGCGGGTCAAACCCAGTTAAATATTGCTCCAAACTTTATTTGAAACAGATTTAACGGGCCAAGAAAAATGAAAAAAAATGCTTTTAAAAAAACGATTTTGGTGGTAGGAAGTTTTTTGGTTTTGCCATGGGTAACGATGGCAATTTCCGGAATTGATTCTGGAGACACTAGGGTAAAAATTTATGCCGAACAAGGAGGCGATTGGTTTCGAGCGTTAACATTGAGAACTGACTCCCATGGAGTATTGGAAATAGATAATATGTTACCGGGTTGGTATAAAGCAAAAGTAAATGAAGGTGATGAAGAGAGTGGCCAAAAAGTAGCAGTGGAAGCTAAAATGCTAGATTTAGATGGAAGAGAAATAGATCAAAAAACTACTTTCGATTTGTACTACAAAAATGATGCTGGCGATTCAGTTGCTATTGGATCAGTTGAGACTGATGATGATGGTCAACTGGAAGTTCCTGGTTTGTCAGCTGATACTGAGTATAAATTTGATCTTGATGAGAGAGATGATTCCAGTGTAGGTCAAAAAGATGGAAAGGTAAGAATTAGATGCAAAGCCAAGGTTGATCAAACCGATTGGTTTACAGCTTATTACAATAGAACTGATGAAAATCGAGTTCTAGAAGTCGAAAATATTTTACCAGGTCGGTATAAATTTAAATACAAAGAACAAGATGGGGATATCACTCTGCCTTTCACATTGGACGCTAGGTTCTTGAATGAAGACGGAGAGAGATTGAAACAATCCACTAAAGTTCATTTATGGGCTTATTTGGGACCAGAAAAAACTTTGACTTTTGCGGGTGAGGTTTGGACTAACGCTAGAGGAGAAGTTATGATTCCTGGTTTAATGCATGATGTAAAATATAAAGTAGAAGTCTTTGACAATTAGAGATTGATATTTTTAAATAGTTTTAATATTTTTATAAAAAGAATGTCTTGTGTGCTTAGTAGTTTATTTCTATGAATTAAACGATTTTGTGATTTCAATGTCTTGATTTGAATTTTCTTTGTGTATTCTAATTTTTACTTTTTGCAGGTTTAATGGTTTCTATGTTGAATTTCGGAACAAACAATTTTGCCAAGTTTTAGTTTTAGAGTTTCGACTTAGGAAAATTTTTATGAAAACCATTTTAATTTCTTCTCCAAATCAAATCAAACATTAAGTTATATGAATCAATAACATTTTTTTGCTTAATTAGGCTATTTTTTTTATCACCAAAAATGAAAATTTTGTCAGCAATAATAATATTTTTAGAAGTTGATAATTTTTTTATTCTCTTGGATACGATAAAGCTTTTCTGAGAAGAAACTTCTTTTTGAAAAGAAATCTTTTTAATTTTAAAATCAGAGCTTAGTCTTTTTTTAATTTCTAAAACAGATTTATCAAGAGTCAAATCTGGTTTAGTGATAATCATTTTAATAGTATTTTTTTGGGTGTTAGTTAGTCTTTCTAAAACTAGCGCTTTTTCTTTATTAGAATAATTCTCAATAATATTTTCATCTAAAGAAAAACTATATTGATTTTGTAAAACATTAATTATTCTTAGAAATTCTCGTTCTTGTTCCTCTGCTTGTCTTTTTTTGATTCTAAGCATATTTAAGAAAGTGTCAGGAGAACCAGCAATAAAATAATTTCTTTTGCCTTTTTGAGTAGTATTGATTAGCTTTTTTCTCTCCAGAGTTCTCAGAACTCGATAAACAGTTGGTCGGCTCAGTTTAACTTTCTCGGCGATTTTTTGAACACTGCAATAGCCCAATTCAAGTAAAAACAAATAAATATCAGATTCATTTTTTTTCAAACCCAGTTTACAAAGTTCACTAGATAAATAATTATAATTTTTCATATTTTGTAAAATTAATTGTGCCTATTTTTAACACAATTTCACAAAAATAACAAGAAAAGATTATTGGAATTATCAAAACAAAAAAATAGAGGCATCTATAGAGGCATCGACAGATGCCTCTATTTTTAAGGTATTACGTTTTTAATTAATTCTTTTATTGTTTTCTATTATGCTCTAAAATTTGATATTTTTTTATTTTGTTAACTGGTATTAATATTTTGGCGAAAAAATAATACCTTAACTTAATTTAATAAAATTATTAATCTAAAATACTTTTAGTAAAAAAATAGAAAAGAATAGATATTTATTTCGTTGGATTGATTATTTCACTTGAAATGATATAATGTTTCGGTTGATGTTCTTTTAAATGGATTTTAAAAAGGGAGTAAAAATAGATGAAGAAAG
Source organism: Candidatus Moraniibacteriota bacterium (assembly GCA_018399935.1). Classification (GTDB taxonomy): domain Bacteria; phylum Patescibacteriota; class Minisyncoccia; order Moranbacterales; family DUUL01; genus UBA2773. Next base: position 1,032 of record JAGYNP010000041.1, on the reverse strand, counting down.
ATGAAACTGTTCTAGTTTTGGTGCCAGGAATGTTTTCTACAAGCGAGGTTTTTGAAAGAATGAAGATGTATTTTGAAAATTTTGGAAAGAAATGTGAAATCATTGATTTTCCAAAAGAAACTGATGAATCAAATTGTTTGATTTGTGAGTATAGTTTTTCTGAAAAAATTAATTTTATAGTTGATTTTTTAGAAAAATTAAAAAAACCTTTTGAGCTAGGAGGTCATTCTGCTGGAGCAACTTTGGTTCTCAAAGTGGCAACTTTTCCGCAAATTAATCCTTGTCAAATATTTCTCTTTGCACCAGCATCAACTTATGGAATTTTTAGTTTATATCCATCGGTGATAAAAAGTTTTTGGTTTGTAATAAGAAATCCTTATTTTATGACCAAAAATATCAGAATTCCTTTTGAGTGTTTTAGAAAGGGAATGGCGCAAACTTTGTCAGACGAATTAGCGAGAAAGGTGTTTGAAAAGTTAAGAATAGAATCTGGAAAATTCATTTTTGAAATTGGACTTTGGATTTTTGATAATAAAAAAAATACTCAAGTCGATTATCAATTAATTCCATGTCCAGTTAAAATTTTCATTGGTACCGAGGATCGAGTGACGCCAATGGGAGTGGCTAAGCAGATTTACAACATTCTTAAAAAACACGGAAAGCGGGTGGAGTTATTCAAACTAAAGGGTTGTAGTCATTGGCTAATCGAGGAAGCTTTGGATGAAATTTCTCAGATTTGTTTTAACAACTATTGACAAATTTGAAATTTTATGCTAGATTGGTAGTAGAATATTAACCTTAGAGAAAAAGAAAGGAGGCAAAATGTCTAATTTTTTCTCGAAATTTTTTATGGTCATGGTGGGTATTCCCGTTCTGACTTACAATTTCTTTTTTGCCCCTTTTTGTTATAAGGGGGAAAAGAAAAAAATTGTTCCGTTGGCGTAAAACAACAATGGAACTCAACGGCGCTGTAATAAAACTTTTTTATTCAGCGCCTTTTTATTTTTCTGAAATTTTATATAAAAATATAAT
>JAGYNP010000040.1 GCA_018399935.1 Candidatus Moraniibacteriota bacterium | reverse complement strand
AATAATAGCTGTATCTTCCACAGTTTGAGTAAAAGGTCCAATTTGATCATAACTAGAAGCCATAGCAATAAGCCCCGCCCTGGAAACTCGACCGTAAGTTGGTTTCATCCCAACTACTCCACAAAAACTGGCTGGGCATCGAATTGATCCTCCAGTATCAGAACCCAAAGACCAAACCGCTTGTTCATCGGCCACCGCTGCCGCTGAACCTCCTGAAGAACCTCCTGCTACACGTTTAATGTCAATTGGGTTTTTAGTTACCCCAAAAGCGGAATTTTCAGTTGAAGTTCCCATTGCAAATTCATCCATATTAGTTTTACCCAATAAAACCGCTCCAGCTTTTTTCAACTTACCAACCACAAAGTTGTCATAAGGTGCTTTATATTTTTCTAAAATTTTAGATCCTGCAGTAGTAATTCGACCCTTAACACAAAAATTATCTTTAACCGCATAAGGAATTCCTTCTAACATCCCTATTTTATGACCTGTTTCAATTTTTTTATCAACTCGCTTAGCAGTTTTCAAAGCTTCCTTTTCATAGGTACTCAAAAAACTGTTAATCTCAGGATTTCTTTCTTTAATTCTTTTCAAATATTTTTTAGTCAATTCGACTGAGGTAATTTTTTTTTCAACTAATTTTTTATGTAAATCTTTTATCATATTTTTCTTTTAAAATTACATATTTAAATAAAGTTTCCACTTCAACAAAACTCAAACAAAATAAATCAAACAGCATAACAAAAGAAGTTTATTAAACACTTAATTTCAATTTAAAAACTATTTTTTAAGAACCGCTTTAACTTTCAAATAATCATCTTTTTTTTGAGGAAAATTTTCTTTAATTCCTTTTATCAGACCTTCCTCTCTTTCTAATACCTGATCTGATCGAAGTTGATTTTTATTTAAATAATAGTGATCAAATTTTTCAACTTTATTCAATTGAGCTTCTTGAATATCAGCAAAAAGATTTAAAATTTTATCTAAATCTTGGGTAAATTTTTCTTCTTCTTTTTTAGTTAATTTTATTCGAGCTAGTTCTGCAGTTTTTCGAACTTCGGCTATAGTTATTTTTTTTGACATAAGTAAGTAAATTTGTAATTTGTAAACAATACCTAATTTATAATTTTCAATTTTTAAAAATATTAATGAAAATTAAATATTAATTATTATTGATTGTTCTCAAATTATAAATTAATTTATTCTTTTATAAAATCCAAAAATTCTCTTTCTTTTAATACTCTAATATTTAATTCTACCGCTTTTTTATATTTACTACCAGAGTTTTTTCCAACTACCACAAAATCAGTGTTTTTACTAACAGTAGAAGAAACTTTACCACCTTCTTTTTTTATTAAATTTTTAGCCTCATCTCTTGTCAATTTCTCCAATAATCCAGTTAACACAAAAACTTTTCCTTCTAATTTTTTAACCTCCTTTTGAGATTTTGATAAAACTTTTTCCATTCTCACTCCCCTTTTTTCTAATTTTTGTAAAATTATTTGATTGCCTCTTTTCTTAAACCAACTATTTAAACTTTCCGCTATTCTAGAACCAAAACCACTTATTTGGAATAAATCCTCTTTTGAAATTTGTCCAAAAAATTTAATTAAATCAGTTGGTTGACTAATTTCCAAACCCATTTTTTGATATTTTGATCCCAGTTTAGTTTGATTATTCTCCATCTCTTTTCTCAACAAACTAATTCCCTCTTCTCCCAAATGCCTTATTCCCAAACCAAATAACAATTTTTCAAAAGTTGTCTGCTTACTTTTTTTAATCGCTTCAATTAAATTCAAAGCTGATTTTTCGGCAAATCTTTCCAGTGGTTTTAAATCCCCAAACTTTAAACTAAAAATATCGGTCACCGAAGAAATCAAACCTTCATTCATCAACTGTTCAACAATTTTTTTTCCCATTCCATCAATATTTAAACCTTTTTTAGAAACAAAGTGAATCAATCGCTCTCTTTCAATAGCAAAACAATTTTCACTAACACAAAAATGAGCTGAACTAACATTCTTTTTGCTATCAGCTATTTTTTCTCTAACAACATTTCCTTTACAAATTGGACATTTTTTTGGCATTCTAAAATCTTGTTCCTTTCCAGTTCTCATTTTTTTTAACACCTCAACAACTTCTGGAATAATATCACCAGCTTTATGAATAACTACCGTATCACCAATTTTAATATCTTTTTTGATTATTTCGTCTTCATTATGTAAAGTCGCTCGAGAAACCAAACTTCCAGCCACACTAATTGGTTTTAAAATTGCCACTGGAGTCAAAGCCCCTGTTCTTCCAATTTGAATTTTAATTTCTTTAATTTGAGTTGTTACCCGCTCAGGAGGAAACTTCCAAGCAATAGCAAAACGAGGTGATTTCCCAGTAAAACCTAACTCTCGTTGGTATTTTTTAAAATTAATTTTTATTACCAAACCATCAATTCCATAGGGTTGATGGTCTTTTTTATCAGTCCATTCCTGATAAAAATCTTTTATTTTTTCTAAATTTTCAAAATATTGATATTCTTTATTAATTTTAAAACCTAAATCAATTAAAAATTTTAATTCTTCTTTTTGAGTTTTAAATTCTTTACCATTATTAGATCTAACTTCCTCTAAACTATAAATATAAGAGTCTAGATTCCGAGAAGCTGCCACCTTGGAATCTAATTGTCTCATTGAGCCTGCTCCAGCATTCCTGGAATTAACAAATTCAGGTAAATTCTTTTTTCTTCTTTCTTTGTTAATTCTTTTTAATTCTTTATTGGGAAGCCAACATTCGCCAGTCACTGTTAAATTAATATTCTCTTCTAATTTCAATGGAACACTTTTAATAGTTTTAATATTTTCAGTAACCTTTTCTCCTATTACACCATCCCCCCTAGTTGCTCCTTGTTTTAAATAACCTTTATCATAATCTAAAATAATTTTTAAACCATCAATTTTCAATTCTACCAAATAATCAAAATCACTTTTAATTCCCTTTTTCTCTAAAATTCTTCGATTTCTACTCTCCCAGTCTTTTAATTCCTCAAAACTAAAAACATCATTTAAAGACCATTGCCGAACTCGATGTTTAACTTTTTCAAATTTTTCTAAAGGTTCTCCGCCAATTCTCTGAGTTGGTGAATCAAAAGTTTTTAATTCTGGATATTTTTTTTCCAACTTTCTTAATTCATCCGTCAAAGAATCATAAACCTGATCAGTTAAAGTTGGATCATCTAAAACATGATATCGATATCGATATTCATTAATTACTTTTCTTAATTTTTCAACTCTATCCTTAATATTTTTATCCATATTTATATGAAAACCCTCTCACTATTATATAATAGTAAATTAACTTTTATTACACTTAATTAGAAAACAAATTCTTTTGATTATAACTTTGTGATAAAACCCTTTAACTTTTCTTTTAAAAAACCTAAATTCTAGTCAAAATCTCTTTTTTATTATACAAAAATTTGACCAAAAAGCCAACCCAAAAAGGCTTTAGAAACTCACAAACTTTTCAAGTTAAAAAAATATTTTTAAATAATATTTTTTTATTTATTTTTCCACTTTATAAACTTTATAAACAACCAAACAACTATAAATTATTATTTTCTTCTTCCGCTTTTACAACTCCATTTTTCTTTAAAAATAATTTAACTTCACCCTTTTTAGGCTTATAATCTGGTTTATCCCGATAACAAAGTTCAACAAAATTTTTAAAAATTTTTTCTCCAGTCGAATTACTTAATTCAGGATGAAATTGAAAAGTGTACCACCGCCACTTTTTATGTTTAGTTGCAGCAATTTTACACTTATCAGTACTAGCTACCACAACAAAATCTTTGCCTGGATCAGAAATACTATCTTCATGCATCATAAAGACTTCTTCTCCTTGTTTAACTCCCTTAGTTAATTTATTTCTTCGATGTAGATATAATCTAGCTTGACCATTTTCAGCTTGCCTTTTTAATTTTTTGTATTTACCTCCAAAAAACCTAGTAATTAAATGTGCCCCAATACAAATTCCCATTATTGGAGAATTGTTTAAAAAAAGTTCTTTGGTTAAAAGTCTAACTGGGACCCTAATACTACCATTTGGAGATCCAGACACAATAAAACCGACTGGTTTTTTTAAGTCGGTATAGGGCGTATTAAAACTAACAATTCTTGGTCGTCCTCCAGCTTCACGAATTTTTTTGGCAGTTAATTTAGCAAAATAATCACCATAGTTTAAAATATAGATATAACCCATTTTGAATTAATATAGAATTTAACTCATTCTTAATTTATCTTACTTAAATTGAAATTATTTTCTTAGTAAACCAAATATCATTTTCAACTAATAAAATTATTATCAGCTATATTTAGTAAAAGTAGATAACAAAAATAATATTTAATTTACAAAATCTAATATGAATTAACTTTTTTTATTCTATTTCCAAAATTTAAAAAAGTCAATAATCAAATCAAACGACAACTCTAAAAAAACCTAATTACCATTAATTCTAAAATTTAAAATCCAAAAAGAAAGTCTTTTAATATTCTTGAAAAAATCTATTTCTCAAAAATAGTACAAATAAACAAATAATATGTTTTAAAATTTCTAAATAATCAAATTAAGATTTAAAATAGAATTTAAATAAAAAAACTTGATTTACAATATTAAAAATGATATAAACAAAAATAGTTAATAATTTAAAAGTATTTTTAAAAAACAAGAAGGAGTTCTAGAAATGCAAAAAAGATTATTAAAATATTTAAAAGAACAAATTGGAAAAGAATGTTACCTTTGTGGTAAAATTTTCACATTAGATGATTTTAATGAGATTGAAGAACTACAAATCGACTGTTCTGTTGATGAAATCTTCAACGAATACGATGGTGCAAAACCAATTTGTAGAGATTGCTATTACGCCTATTTTTTTGAAAAAAGATATTTTTCTGGAAATTACAATCTCCTTCATCCTAATTAAAAAATTAGCGAATTCAGTGATCATGAGAAATAAAAACTATCAAGACGCTTTCCTAATAAGAAGCGTCTTTTTAATTTAATAAACTTTTAATTTAAAAGCCAAATTGAAACATTAAGATAAACAGCAAAACTAACCCAAATAATGTAAGGGATAAGTAAATAACCAGCTGATTTGGAAATTAAATAAAATTTATTAGTAGTTAATAATATTAAAATCCAAAGCACTATAATCTCCAAAAAAGCTAAGAAAGGATTTTGCAATCCGAAAAAAATAATCGACCAAAAAGCATTTAAAACTAATTGAATTGAAAATAAACCTATAGCTATCTTAACTTCTTTTTTACTAAAATCTTTTCTCCAAACTAAATATAAAGCAATTCCCATTAAGATATATAGCAGAACCCAAACTGGACCAAAAATCCAGTTAGGTGGATTCAAAACTGGTTTATCTAAAAATTGATACCAGTCTTCAATAGAATCAAATGTAAAAAAAGACCCAATCACTCCAGCCATCAAACTAATCAGAATTGCTATAACTAATTTAATAAATTTTTTCATATTTACTTACCCTGTTAGATTGTTATAAACAAAATTTATAATAATATTTAACTAGGTTATTTTAATTTTAAATTATTTTAAATCTTCTTTTTTCAAAATAATTTCAGAACCATTTTGAATTTCTTGAGAAATAATTTTCTTAGCTACTAAATTTTCAATATTTTTAGAAATATATCTTTTAATCGAACGCGCTCCAAAAATTTTATCATACCCCCTATTAATTATCTCATCAATCAAGCTCTGCTTATAAATAATTTTTATATTTTTATCTAAATAAATCTTGTCAGCAAATTTCTTTAAAATTAAATTGGTTACTTTTTTCAATTGTTCGGAATCGAGACTATCAAAAAAAATCAATCCATCAAACCTGTTTAAAAATTCCACTCTAAAAATATTTTTCTTAATAATATGGTCAGTAACTTGTTTTTTTATTTCTTCTTTTGAAGTATTAGAATCTAATAATTTTTTTAAATAATCAGCCCCTGCATTGGAAGTAGCAATAATAATATTATTTTTAAAACTAATTTTTTTACCAAAAGCGTCTGTCAAAAAACCTTCATCTAAGACTTGCAAAAACAAATTTAAAATATCAGAATCAGCTTTTTCTATTTCATCTAATAAAATCAAGGAAAAAGGATTTTGCTCCACTTGCGATGATAGAATTCCAATTTTTTTACTTGCTTGATCTCCAATCAGTTGACTTATCGATTCCGAATTTTGAAATTCACTCATATCCATTCTAATCATTTTTTTCTCGTCACCAAAATGAACTTCGGCTAAAGCCTTAGCTGTTTCAGTTTTTCCTACCCCAGTTGGACCCATAAAAAGAAAACTGCCAACTGGTCGATTTTTGTCATTGACTCCAGCTCTCATTTTTCTCACCACATTGGAAATTTGACTAACAGCATTTTCTTGCCCCACCAATCTTTTGTGAATAAAACTTTCCAAATTTAAAAGTTTATCTTGTTCACTTTTATCCAATCTTCCTTGCTTAACTCCAGTTTTGACTGTAATAAAATCATCAACAACATCTACGCTAATTTTACTTAGACCTTGTCGCTTGGAAAAAATTAACAACTCCATTAATAAATCGATTGCTCTTTCTGGCAATGGCAATTGATTATTAATATATCCAGATTTATCATAAATTTCCCTTAAAGCTTGAAAAGTAACTATTACATTTTTCCTCTCTTCGTTCTTCAATTTATCAATCAATATTCTATAAACATTTTCTTTAGAAGGTTCCTTAACTTCAATTATTTCAAAATTCTTTAAAATCGCCTCGCCTTCTTTGGTTAATCTCTTATAACTTTGAGTTATCATTGTCCCAATCATCATAAAAGAGGGTAATTTTAAATATTCAATCAAAATAGCACTCATATTAATACTGGAATTATTTTCCGCTGTCCCCAAATATCGGCCCACTTGATTAACAAATAAAATTATATCTCCTGCAAAAGCCGCTTCCTTGAAAAGAAACTGAATTGATTCTTCTGGATTAAAACCTTTATTAGTTAAATTTGAAATAACATCCCCAAAATTTAATAAAAATATTCTTTTATCTTGCAAAAAACTTCCCAATTTACCCGCTCTAATTTCTCTAGCCAAATAATGGACAATCGACTGTTTTCCCACTCCTGGATCTCCATATAACAAAATATTATTATCCCTTTTTCTTTGAAGAGATAATTTTAACATCTCAAGTTCATTACTATAACCAAACAAACTCAATTCTCCATAGTCACTAAAATCCCTCTTACTCAATTCAATCGCATATTTATTTAAATTCAAAGTATAACCATATGACCAATAAAGCCCAATCGGTTTGATTTTTATTAGATTCTCCCAAATCCAAAACTTTCTTCTTTTTTGTTTTTGTTGTTCTTTCTCAATTTCCCAATTCAAAATTAGATTAAATTCTTTTTGAGTTAAGCTGTTCTTTTTCAAAACTTTTTTCAAACTTTCCAAATCATTCCAATCAATCTCATCAACATTTCCAGCAAATCCAGCTCTTTGAATAACTCTTTTAAACCAAGATTCTTTTGAAATTTCATTCAGACTCATTTCAAAAATATCTTTTTTTAAACTAGCAAGAAAACCTTTTAAAATAAATATTGCAAAGACTATTAAAAAAATCAAACCTACTAAAAAAAAACTTGACCCAGAAAAAAACTGCCAAAAAAAGAAAACTAAAATAACTGGAAAAAAAATCCAGACTAAAATTAAAAAACCCCCGATCAAAGACCAAAAGAGAACTATTAATAAACCCGTAAAAATAACCACTGCCCTAACACAAGCTCCATAAAAACGAAAAACCGTGTTAACGATTTTATCTTGAATCCACAAAATAGGATGAAAACCTTCTTGTCTACCAGCCAAAACATCCCTCTTCCAATTAGAAAAAAGTGTTAGAAAAAGTCTTCTAACAGAAAAAAATCTCAACCAAAAAAATAAGAGGTTTTTCCAAGCAATCACAAAAGATTTCAACCCCCTAGAAAAATACCAATTAAAAAAATTCATTTTTTGCTTGCCCTGTTAGATCTGTCCCAAAGGAAATTTGGGGCACTATCTAACTGGGGTTTGTCCCGCCACGTCGTTCGCGAACGACGTGACCTGTTAAACACATTTTAAGCCGAGCTTTAAATGTTATCTAACTGGGATTTTTTATTTTTTATTATCAAAAACCTGTTTCAAATTCTAGAATTTGAAAATTTAATTAAACCCATAACCTCCCAAACAGAACTAGAAATTAAAAATTTAATTAAACTCATATCATCCCATGCAGTACTAGAAATTGAAAATTTGAGTAAGATTCGAGGCGAAGCTGAGAATTTTTACGAGACGCACTAAATTGGTGCGGTGAGTGAAAACCGGAAGCTTCAACAAAGAAGCTTGCCAAATTTGCGATTTCTAAGCTAGCACCCCCTTGATTCGCCGAACACCAGCCCCAGAAGATTTCTCCTTAACAATCTTAAAAATCCCTTCAATTTCTCCAGTATTTTTAACATGTGGTCCACCACAAATTTCTTTAGAATAATTACCAATAGTATAAACATTAACTACTTCTCCGTATTTATTTTCAAAAGATCCGTGAGCTCCAATTTCTTGAGCTTCTTTTAAGGGTATTTCTTCTTTAGTTACTGCAATCTTTTCTTTAATAGCTTGATTAATAAAATCTTCAACTTCCTTAATTTGTTCTGGAGTCAAAGCCTCTCCATAAGAAAAATCAAATCTAATTCTCTCACCATTGATATTAGCTCCTTTTTGTTCCACTTGTTTCCCTAAAGTTTTTTGCAATCCAGCTAATAAGAGATGAGTTACTGTGTGAAGTTGTTTGGTTTTTTCTTTAGTGTCAGCCAAACCACCCTTAAACATTCCAGCACTAGCAGTTCTAGAAAGTTCTTGATGAGCGACTAATTCTTTTTCAAAACTTTTTCTATCAACTCTCAAACCTTGTTCGTAAGCTAGACCCTCAACCATTTCAATTGGAAAACCATAAGTTTGAAATAAATCAAAAGCTTCCTTGCCAGTAATAATTAAATCTTGAAAATTATCTGAAAAATCTTTTTCAATTTTAACTTTTCTATCAGGTTGACCTTTGATAAATTTCTCCAAAGCTCTTCTTCGATGAGAAATTAAATTTTTTTCTTCTCCTAACTCCGAAAAAGTTTTATTATAGCCTTCGGGAATAAAAATTGGATCAAAACCAAAATCTAGATTGCTATTTCCTTTTCTCTCTTCGATAATCTTACCTTTAATTGAACCCTCAAAAAAAGAAATTTCTCGTCCATCAAAATAAGCAATCACGCACTTAGCTTCAGCTTCTCGACTTTTGTTTTGTAATAAATCCAAAATTCCTCCCGTTCCCAAATATTCCTCAAACCACTTCACCAGAGCCCCTGGAAAACCATTCCAACCTTCCAAATGCAAAGCCGTGTCTTCCACAATAATCGGCCTATTAATCAACTTATAAGCCTCAATAATTTTATATTCTGCCACCTCAGTTGAACTAACTGATTGGATTTCAGGTAAACCAAATTTTTGAAAACTTATTTTCATTCTCCCTTTAGTCAGTTCCTGATATTCCCTGATTTTGTTGGGATTGGAGGAAACCAAAACCACTGATTGTTTTTTGTTAACAATTTTTTCAAATTGTTTTAATCCTTTCTTCAAAGTACTTTGAAACTTTTCTTCCTCCTTTTTAATAACATCCAAAATATTATTTCCCCTGATTTCTGAATAGATTTCTTTATAAATTTCTTGCACCACTTCTCCAATTTGCCGAGTAAATAAATGATCAATTTCAAGCTTATAAGCTTCTCTGACAGCTCTTCGAATCAATCTTCGCAAGATATATCCTCGCTCAGTATTAGAAGGCTGAATTCCATCAGCTACCATGAAAACCGCTGCCTTAATGTGATCAGCAACGATTCTAAAAGATTTTTTATAATCTTCATACCTTTTATTAGATAGCTCTTCTAATTTTTTAATAATTGGTTGAAACAACTCTCCTTGATAATCATCTTTATAACCATTCAAAATCGCCACCACTCTTTCCAATCCCATCCCAGTATCAACATTTCTTTGGACCAATTTCTTGAATGATCCATCACTAGTTTTTTCATATTCCATAAAAACATTATTCCAAATTTCCACCCATTTATCATTTTCTGGATCAAATTTATTAGGAATTTTAGTCATAGAGCCAGTCCAATAAAAAATTTCTGTATCTGGTCCACAAGGTCCAGTTTCACTAGGTGGTCCCCACCAATTTTCACTCTTAGGTAATTTAGCAATTCTATCTTCAGAAAAACCTAGCTTAACCCAACATTCATAAGAATCCTTATCAAAAGAAGCATCTTTATCACCTTCAAAAACTGAAACTGCTAATTTCTCTTTATCTAATCCCAGCCACTGCGAAGATGTTAAAAAATGGTAACTCCATTCAATAGACTCTTTTTTAAAATAGTCCCCCAAAGACCAATTTCCTAACATTTCAAAAAAAGTATGATGAGTCTTATCCCCAACTTCTTCAATATCAATAGTTCTGACACATTTTTGTACATCCACCAACCGCTTTCCTTGAGAATGTTTCTCTCCCATTAGAAAAGGAACCAAAGGTTGCATTCCAGAGCTGATAAAAAGTGAGGTCGGATCATTCTCAGGAACAATCGGAAAAGAAGGCAAAACAGCATGATTTTGTTCTTCAAAAAATTTGATGAATTTTTGCCTTAATTCGTTAGCTGTAATCATTTTTTTTATTTAAAATATTAAAATTATTCTTATACTTGCATTTATCTATAATCCAACGAACATCTTCCTGTCTCAGAGCTTTCCTACAACTATCATTCTGAGCTTGCCGAAGAATCTCTTTTTTCATTGAGATCTTTCAACAAGCTCAAGATGACAGTCTGCGAACCTTTACTTATTTCAAAACTATTCCAATTTCTCATCCCGCCTGTTTACACTGAGTTTGTCGAAGTATCGAGGAATCTCCCTTTGAAAATTTGACTATCCATTCCTCACAATTTCAATTCTTTACTAAATAGTAACCTGTATCTCTAAGAATCTCAAGAGAATTTTATAAATTATTCAATTTTCAACTAATTTAAAAGCCCTCAACAAATTTTGTTTTGGGCTTTTTAAAAAATTTTTAATTTTAAAAATTACTTAGGAGGATAGTAAGGCCTTCCCATACAATAATAATCAATTCCACACTCAGCCATCTCCATCGGCTTATGAAGATTTTTACCATCAAAAATCACAGGAGATTTCATCAATTCTTTAATTCTAGAAATGTTAAGAGATCGAAATTCCATGGCATCAGTCAAAATTATCAACGCATCAGCATCTTCTAATGCTTGATATTGGCTATTCCTATAAACTAATCCGTCTCTCACCCCAATCTTCTTTTGAAAATTTCTCATAGCATTGGAATCATAGGCAACTATTTCACCTCCTTCATCCAGAACAATGGAAATAACATCCAAAGAAGCGGCCTCCCGAACATCGTCAGTACCGGCTTTAAAAGCTAATCCCCAAATTGCAAGTTTCTTATTTTTAAAAGATTTATTAAAATATTTAAAAATCTTGAAAATAAATCTTTGTCTTTGTCTAAAATTAACTTTCAAAATTTCTTCAAACAAACCCGCACTAAGACATTGCTCTCTCATTATTGTTACCAAAGATCTAACATCCTTAGGAAAACAAGATCCCCCAAAAGTTGCTCCCCCAGGAAATAAAAATGCCGACCCAATCCTTGAATCACTTCCAATTCCTTCTCTAATCTCAGCCACATCAGCTTCAAAAATTTCTGCCAATTCAGTAATAGCATTTATAGCTGAAATCCTCATTGCCAACATAGTATTAGCAAAAACCTTGGTTAATTCCGCACTAGACCGAGACATAAAAATCACCCTTTTCATTTTTCTCATAAAAGGATTGTATATTCCAGTCATAATTTTTTTAGCTTTTTCATTATCAGTCCCAACGATCACCCGATCTGGAGATTCAAAATCAGCTACAGCGTTACCTTCTTTTAAAAATTCTGGATTTGAAACTACTATATGATCAAATCCTCCCAAAAGATGAACTTCCGTTCTAAGAACACTTTCAATCAGATCTCCTGTTCCAATCGGAACGGTTGATTTTTGAACCACTATTTTTGAAGAATCGGAAAATTTATTTATTTCTTTAGCAACATTAAAAACTGCCGATAAATCAGTTTCTTGATTTTTCTCATTTATCGGAGTCCCAACCGCAATAAAAATAATTTCATTTTCTCTAATAGCTTTCTTAGAATCAATAGTGAAATTTAAATTTCCACTTTTAATTCCGATCTCTAATCGTGCCGGAAGATCCTTTTCAATAATTGGACAAATTCCTTTTTTC
>JAGYNP010000039.1 GCA_018399935.1 Candidatus Moraniibacteriota bacterium | reverse complement strand
TGAATTGAGACAGGATCTAATTAGTGGAGATTGGGTTGTTATTGCCAATAGTCGAGGTAAAAAACCAAATGATTTTAGAATTAAAGCTGATAATAGTGATAATAGTAGTCAAGAGTATTGTTTATTTTGTGATCCAGAGGAATCAAAACAAAAAAAAGATGTTTTAATTTATAATACTAGTGATGGAGATTGGAGTTTGAGAGTTTTTCCTAATAAATACCCAGCTTTTTCTAGACCAACTGGAGGAAAAATACAATATCAAGAAGAAGGACCTTATTTTTGGATGGATGGTGTTGGTTATCATGAAGTAATTGTTACTAGGGATCATTTTGAAAGAATTGGAATGATGGATAATTTAAAAGTAGCTGAAATTTTAGATGCTTTTCAGACTCGTTATTTAGATTTGATGAATAAAAAATCAGTTCGTTATATTGAAATTTTTCATAATCAAGGTAGAAACGCTGGAGCTTCTATTTTTCATCCTCATTCTCAATTAGTAGCTGTTCCAGTTGTTTCTCCTTACATTAATTTAGAATTAGATGGAGCAGAAAGATATTTTAAATCCAATAAAAACTGTGTTTTTTGTGATATAATTGAATGGGAAAAAGAGGAAAAAAAGAGAATTGTTTTTGAAAATGATAAGTTTATCGTTGTATGTCCTTTTGCTTCTAGAAGTGCTTTTGAAATGTGGGTAATGCCAAAAGAACATCAACCTTACTTTGAAAGAATGGAGACTGAAGATAAAATTCAAGCTGGTGAGGCTTTGAATGAGGCTATTAGGAAATTAAATGAAGTTTTAAATAGTCCTGATTATAATTTTTATTTACATACTTCTCCTTGTGATGGAAAGGACTATCCTTATTTTCATTGGCACGTAGAGATTCTACCAAAAACTTCTATTTGGGCAGGTTTTGAACTTTCAACAGGGATTGAAATTTCGGCCATTGAACCAGAAAAAGCCTCAGAGGCTTTGAGAAAAGTTTAATTTTTGACATTTCTTGGAGTTGTTTTGATTTTTTATTCAATTTCCGAGCTTAATATAGCAAAAGATTTATTAGCAAATCTTCCTTTTTTCTAATTTATTTATCAAAGAGGAAGAAGTGGGATTGAGGGGGTTTTAAAGTAAATTTTAAATTGCCAATTAATTAATTAACTTTTATGGATGATAATTGATGTAAATCAGGTTGTGGAGATGCTTCGGGGTGTTCCGTCACAAATTTCAGTGATAATTATTAGCATGACTCCAATTTTTGAATTGAGGGGGTCAATTCCAGTAGCAATTGGTGTTTATAAAATGACAATTATTGAGGCTTATTTTTGGTCGGTTTTGGGAAATATTATCCCAGTTATTTTTTGGGTATTTTTTCTTGAAAAAATTTCTAATTGGTTAAGAGCTAATTTTAGATTTTGGGATAAATTTTTTGATTGGCTTTTTCAAAGAACTACAAAAAAAGCTAATGATAAAATTAAAAAATATGGAGATTGGGGTTTATTTTTTTTAGTAGCTATTCCACTTCCTGTAACAGGGGGTTGGACTGGAGCCTTGGCTGCTTTTTTATTTGGAGTAAAGAAAATTAAAGCTATTGGAATAATTTTTAGTGGGATTTTAATAGCAGGAATTATAGTGACATTATTAACATTGGGAATGATTTCTATTTAAATTTAAAACTTGAATTTAAAAAAATAATTTTAGATTTATTTAAATAGAAATTAGAGTTTAGGATTTAGGATTTTTTTAAAAGTTTAAATAAATTGTAAGTTTAGGTATTTTTCTTATTTAAGATAAAAATATGAATAAAAAGAATTTAGTTGTTGCTAATTTTAAGATGAAATTAGCTAATAAATTAGAAATTGAAAACTGGATAAGAAATTTCAAAAAGTCTACTAAAAACTTTTCTGCAAAAAAAACTGAAATAATTTTGTGTCCACCTACACCATTTTTATTTCAATTTGAAAATTTAATTGAAAGAGAGAAATTTTCTCTTGGAGTTCAGAATTGTTTTTGGGAAGATGAGGGGGCTTATACTGGAGAGGTTAGTGCTAAAATGTTAAAATCAATTGGAGCTGGATATGTAATTTTAGGACATAGTGAAAGAAGAAAATATTTCAATGAACAAAATTCAGAAATAGCTAAAAAAGTAGAAAGAGTTTTGAAAAACAGAATGATGCCGATAATTTGTATCGGAGAAAATGTGGAAGAAAAGAAGGCTGATTTAACAATGCAGGTTATTTTAAAACAATTAAAAGAAATATTAGTTAATGTTGGTCGAGGAAATATAGAAAAAACTATTTTGTGTTATGAGCCTGTTTGGGCAATTAGTTCTAATAATCCAGATAAAATACCAACTTCTAATGACATAATGGAAGCTAGGCTTTTGATTAAAAAATTTTTAGTGGAAAAATATGGTAAAAATATTGTCGAAAGAGTAAAAATTATTTATGGAGGTAGTGTTGATCCTTATAATGTTAAAGAAATTTGTTTGGAATCGGGGATGGGAGGAGCTTTGATTGGAAGTGCTAGTGTTAAGCCTTACGATTTCTTTAAAATAGTTCAGGAATTTGAGGAAAATTGATTAGTTAACTTATTGATTAGGATTAATTTGCAAGGTCTTTGGTTTTATTGGAGTTATTTTTATAGTTTCTGATTAACTAATATTAATAAGAAAATAAAGAATGGACTGTTGTTATTTTTTAGTATATAATAAAAATAAAATTTAAAAAATAATTTAAAATAATTTATGAAAAGTAAAACTTTGGAAATTCTTAAAAATTGCATGAAAAATAAAAAAGCAGTTGGTGCTTTTAATACTTCTAACATGGAAATTACTCAGGCTATTGTTATGGCTGCAGATAAATTAAGAACTCCCTGTATTGTTCAAACTACAGTTTCAACTATAGATTATAGTTTTGATACTATAGGGGATTTAGTTAAAAGTAATATTGAAAAATTAGGAAAAAATACTCAAATTGGTTTTCATTTAGATCATGGTCATAGTTTACATGATATTATTAAGGCTATTGATTTGGGCGTAGATTCTGTTATGATTGATGCTTCAAGAATGTCTTTGGAGGAAAATATTGAAATTACTAAAAAGGTAGTTGATTATGCTCATCCTAAAGGAGTAGCAGTTCAAGCTGAATTAGGAAAAGTTCCTTATTTAGGTAGAGAAAGTTTGGATATTGATTGGGAGGATGTAATGACTGATCCTGAAGAGTCTAAAATGATGGTTGAAAAAACTGGAATAGATGCCTTGGCAGTAGCAATTGGTAATGCGCATGGATTTTTTAGAGAAAAAAATGAACCAGATTGGAAGAGACTGGAAAAAATAAAAAGTCTTTTACCAGATACTCCGTTAATTTTACATGGGGCTTCTGATTGGGTTAATGGAAGAGTTGTTAAGGCTATTGAAAGGGGTATTTGTGCTTTTAATATAGATACTGATACCAGAGTAGCTTTTTGTGGAGCAATTTGCAAAATAACAGGAGGAAGTCATTGCGAAGTTAGTGATTCTAGAAAAATTTTAAAAGTAGCTCGAGAAGATGCTCAAAAGGCTATTGAGAGAAAAATAAAAATGTTTGATCTTAAAAAATAGATTTTTTGTTGGTTGGAAAATTTTAAGATATATTTAAAACTTGATTTTATGAGAATTGAAAAAGATAAAAATTTTTAATTTTAATTTTTGAAATAAAACTGGGATAATTTATAGTTCGATTATAATTGTGATTGAGAAAATATTTAAGGAAATAGTATTTAAAAAAGAATTTAAATTATAAAATTAAAAATTATTTTCTAATTCTTTTCTTGACCGAAAGCATTAATTAAGCTAGAATTAGTCTTATTAAAGATAATTGTGGGAGATATTTAGTCAGTGTCACTATTACCACAAAGTTTTTATTTTTGATTATTATAAATAATCAATTTTAAAATTTAAGTTAAAATGAAAAAAAGTAAGAATTACAAAAAAGCTATTGAGGCTTTTGAAAAAGATCAGGCTTATTCCATTGAAGAAGCTTTGGATATTTTGGAAAAATTTCCAAAAGCTAAATTTGATGAAACTATTGAGGTTCATGTAAAAACTGAAATAGATCCTAAAAAAACCGATCAACAAATCAGAGCTACTGTTAGTCTTCCTCATGGAAATGGAAAAGAAGTTAAAATAGTGGCTTTTACTGAAAATAATCAAGAAGCAGTTAAGAAAGCTGGAGCTGATTTGGTAGGAGGAGAGGAATTGATTGCTGAGATAGCTAGCAAAAAAGCTATTGATGTTGATGTGGCAGTGGCTAGCCCTGATATGATGCCAAAATTGGCTAAAATTGCTAAAATTCTTGGACCAAGAGGTTTGATGCCAAATGTCAAATCTCAAACTGTCAATCCTCAAGTAGATAAAATGGTTAAAGAAATTAAAAAAGGAAAAGCAACCTTTAAAAATGACAAAGGGTCTAATATACATTTGGCTATTGGAAAAAGATCTTTTGATAAAAAAGCCTTAAAAGAAAATTTCGAAGAATTTAAAAAAGTTTTACAAGCCAATAAACCAGAAGCGGTTAAAAAAACTTTTGTTAAGAATATTTCACTAACCGCCACTATGACCCCAGGAATTAAAATCAAATCCTAGAAATTTTTATTTGGCAAATTTCTTTGTCAAAACCTCCGCGACTCACTTCATTTACAATATTAGTAAACTTCGTTCGTTGCTCGGTTTTTCCTCGAACTTTGCTCAAATAAGAGATCCCTGTGATCTTAATTTCTTAAGCTAAATTTCAAATAATAAATAAATCCAAAATCTAAAATCCAAATTTTTCAAACTCAAGTTTTGAATTTTAAAAATTGGTGCTTGATAATTGTTTGGAATTTGTGATTTGGTGCTTGGAATTTTATAACTTTCTAAACTTTCTAACTTTTAAACTAACAACTATGTCTCAAGATACCTTAATCAAACTTCAATGTAAGGAATGTAAAGAAATCAATTACTATTCTCATAAGAATGTCAAGAAAATTCAAGAAAAATTGGAAATCAAAAAACACTGTCCACGGTGTAAAAAGCACACTGTTCACATCGAAAAGAAGAAAAAATAAACAGTTTAATCTAAATTAAAAACCCACAGTCTGGGTTTTTAATTTAGATTAAATTCTTGATTTTAAGGTGTGGTTGTGAAATAATAAAAACATTAAAAGTTAAAAAGTTAAGTTATTGTAATGTCTAAAGATATTTTGGAAAAAATCAAACAGCAATTTCAGAAAGGTTTGGAGGATTCGGGTGGTAATTTGGAAAAATTAAAAGAACTTCAAGTTAAATTTTTAAGTCGAAAAAGCAAGTTGAATCAATTATTGAAAGGGTTGAAAGATTTGAGTCCAGAAGAAAAAAAAGAATTTGGTCCGTTAGCCAATAAAACTAAACAAGAGATGGAAGGAGAAATTATTGGTCTTATTAAAGAGCTTCAACAAAAAAAAGATTTAGAAAAAGATTGGATCGATGTAACCATTCCTGGAAAGGAAGAGAAGATTGGACACTTAAATCTCTTAACAAAAACCCAAAGAGATATTGAAAGAATTTTTACTTCAATGGGCTTTGAAATTGCTGATGGACCAGAAATTGAAAATGAGTATTATAATTTTGATGCCTTGAACATTCCTCAGAGTCATCCAGCTCGGGATCTTTGGGATACTTTCTGGTTGAAAAACAAAGATAAGAATGGGGATAATTTATTACTTCGAACCCATACTTCTAATTCTCAAGTGCGTTATATGGAGAAAAATCAACCTCCATTTCAAATAATTATTCCAGGCAAGGCTTATCGCTATGAAGCGACTGATGCTAATCATGAGCATTCTTTTTGCCAGTTTGAAGCATTGGTAGTTGGTGATGATATTAGTGTGGCTAATTTTAAGAGTATCGCAGAAGAATTTTTTAGTGCTTTTTTTGGTGGAAAAATTGAGATCAGACTTCGACCTAGCTATTTTCCTTTTACTGAGCCTGGTTTTGAATTTGATATTTCTTGCAAGGTTTGTGGTGGGAAAGGGTGTTCGACTTGTTCTAACACTGGTTGGTTGGAGATGGGTGGTTGCGGAATGGTTAATCAAAAAGTTTTCAAAGCGGCTGGTTACAAAAAAAATCAGTATCAAGGTTTTGCTTGGGGATTTGGAATTGAGCGATTGGCGATGATGAAGTATAAAGTGGATGATATTAGACATTTTAGAAGTGGAGATTTGAGATTCGTAAAACAATTTTAAGTAGTTAATAAAAACATAAAATGAAATTTTCATATAATTGGTTAAAAGAAATATCAAAAACCAATAAAAATCCGCAAGAGCTAATTGATTTAGTGATGCTTCGAGGATTTGAGCTGGAAGAAAGTTTTAAACTTGAGGAACAATATAAAGGGTTCGTAGTAGGCAAAGTTAGGGAAGTAAAAAAATATCCTGACGCTGATCGGTTGAATATTGCCAAAGTTGATTTAGGTAGGTATGGGAGAGATATTCAAGTTGTTTGTGGGGCACCAAATCTTAAAGTGGGTCAAAAAGTTCCAGTGGCAATGCCGGGGGCAATTTTGCCTAACAGTAAAATTGAAATTAAAAAAAGCAAAGTTCGAGGGGTCGAGTCTAGTGGGATGATTTGTGCAGAAGATGAAATTGGATTAGGGAAAAATCATGAAGGAATCATGATTTTAGATAAGACTTTGAAAGTAGGACTTGATTTAGCTAAGGCTTTGAAACTTGAAGATACTGTTTTAGATTTTGATATTTTACCTAATCGAGCGCATGATTGTTTGAGTTATCAAGGATTAGCTAGAGAAATAGTGGCCATGGAAAAAAGAAATACTGATTTAAATACTGATTTAAATACTGATTTTTCAAAAATTGGAGAATTGTTAAAAATCGAGATCGAAAACAAGGAACTTTGTCCTCGATATATGGGTGCGGTCTTAAAAAATATTAAATTAAAAGAATCTCCGGATTGGTTGAAAGCTCGATTGATAGCTAGCGGAATGGAACCTATTAATAATGTGGTAGATATTACTAATTATGCGATGTTGGAAACTGGAAGTCCTTTACACGCTTTTGATTTTAATCAAGTAGTTAAAGAGGGTCAAGTTGATATTTTAGTTAGAAAAGCTAAACAGGGAGAGCAGTTGGAATTACTTGGCGATGATAATTTGGAATTAGACGAAGAGGATTTATTAATTACAATTGGAGGGGAAGGGGTTGCTTTGGCAGGAATTAAAGGGGGTAAAAAATCTGGAATTAGTTCTAAAACTAATCAAATTGTTCTAGAGGCGGCTAATTTTGATCTATTAACCATTAGAAGATCAAGACAGCGACATGCTTTAGTGACTGAATCTCAATCTCGTTTTGAAAAAGGAATTAGTCCGTTTTTAGCTGAAGTGGCTTTAGAGCGAGCAATTGAATTATTACAAGAATACGCTGGAGCTGAATTGGTTGAAATAGTTGACCCAGAAAAATTAAACAGGAAAGTTCAAGTGGTTGATTTTGATATTGAGGCTCAAACTAAATTGTTGGGTGAAAAAGTGGAAGAAAAAGAAGCTTTTGAAATTTTAGAAAACTTAGGATTTAAAATTGAAAGCAATAAAGTTCAAGTTCCTTATTGGCGATTGGATATTGAGGGACAGTTTGATTTTTCAGAAGAAATTGGAAGGATTAAAGGGTATGAAAATATTAAACCTAAATATTTAATGACTCCAATTAAACCAAGTAAAAGAAATCTTTTAAGGGAGTTTGAATGGATAGCCAAAGATAATTTTACTGCGGTGGGATTTGATGAAATTATTAGTTATTCGTTTTATGGGCATCAAGATGTTCAACAGGGAAAAATTGAAGGGAAGCATTTTGAATTGGAAAATCCGAACAATAATCAACAAACTTTAATGAGAAGAACTCTTTTGCCTGGAGCTATTCAAGCCGGAGCTTTGAATCAAAAAAGTTTTGATGATTTTAGTTTGTTTGAGGTTGGCCGAGTTTATTTACCCGAAAAAGAAAAATACGAGGAATTAAGATTAGCCGGAGTCTATTTTAAGGATGATTTTAAAACGGTGGAGAATTTTTATCAAGCCAAAGGCAGTGTTAAAAGTTTTTTGAAAAAAATCTTAATGACCGAAATAAAATTTAAATTTGCAGAAAAATTAGAGAATCAGTTTTATCATCCAGTTCGAACTGCCCAAATTTTAGTGGCGGGAGAAAAAATTGGAAGTTTAGGAGAATTAAATCCCATTGTTGCCAGTAAGAATAAAATTAAAAAACCTTTTGTGATTTTTGAAATTGATTTTGACAAGTTATTTGAAATTAAAAAAGAAAAAGTAATTTTTAAGAAAATTTCAAAATTTCCATTAGTTGCGAGAGATTTAGCAATTTTTGTTGATATAAAAACAGAGGTTGATCAAGTGAAAGAGGTGATTAAAAAAACTGGTGGAAAAAATCTTGAAGAAATTAAACTTTTTGATATTTTTAAAGAGGAGAAAAAAAATAAAAAATCTTTTGCGTTTCATTTGAAATTTAGTGATCCTCAGAAGACTTTGAGCGGAGAAGAAGTTGAAGCAAAAATAGAAACAATAATTAAAGCGGTTGAGAATAATGACTGGGAAGTTAGAAAATAATTTTAAAAAATAAGATACCAGGACACAATAGTTAAACAAGTTAAAAAGATTGTATTTAATTTCGAGCTTATCTTAATTGACTCTGGAAGAATCCAGAATTTAGAAGTTTCTAATTTTTAACTTGAAACTTGTTTGTATTTTGTATATTGGGTTCTTGGATTTTTAAATAATATGATTTTACCTTCGGTTAAAAAAGAACTTGAATTAATTAAAAAGGGTCAAGTTGTGGTTGGTGTAGATGAAGTCGGTCGAGGACCGTTAGCTGGGCCAGTAGTAGCCGTGGCGGCGTGGGTTGACGAGAGATATTTGGAAGAAGATTTCAAATTAAAAAAATGGTTTCGAGATAGCAAAACTTTAGCAGAAAAAAAGCGGAATGAAATTTTTGAAT
The DNA here is from genome assembly GCA_018399935.1 of Candidatus Moraniibacteriota bacterium. Classification (GTDB taxonomy): domain Bacteria; phylum Patescibacteriota; class Minisyncoccia; order Moranbacterales; family DUUL01; genus UBA2773. The sequence continues at coordinate 2,700 of JAGYNP010000039.1, read as the reverse complement.
TTATTGAAAAAACAAAGGGTTTTGAGATTGGAGTAGGAGAAGTTACTCCAAAAACAATTGATCGAATTAATATTTTAAATGCTTCTTTATTGGCAATGCGATTAGCAGTGGAGAATTTAGTGCCAAAAATTAAAAATTTTGAAAATGAAATAATTTTAGTAGATGGAAATAAAATTATTCCAGGAATCAATTATTATCAAGAAGCCATCATCAAAGGAGATCAACAAGTTTTCTCAATTGCAGTGGCTTCAATTTATGCCAAAGTTTTTCGAGATCGAAAAATGATTAAATATAGTGATGAATTTCCAGAATATGGATTTAAAAACCACAAGGGTTATGGAACAAAAAAACATCTAGAAGCTTTGAATAATCATGGGATTTGTGAAATTCATCGGAAGTCTTTTGGACCAGTTAAGATACTAGTTAATTAGTGACTAGGGGGTTAGTGTTTTTGTTAATATCTTTGATCTAAAAAGGAATATAACGTTTCGGAATATCAGAAGTTTTGCTTATTTATTATTATTTTAATATTCATAAGCAAAATTTGGGTGGAGTGAAAATATTTTCTGATTTTCTTTTCACGGAACCTGATATTCTAAGTTTAGTTTTTGAAAAAATTATTTTATTCTTTTTTTTAAAAATTTCATCTAACGTATTTTTATGCAAAATTTGTTTCAGACAAAAACTTTAATTAATATTAAATGTAAAATAATTTTAAATTAATTTTTATTAACTGCTTTACATAAATTATTTTCACATATCGGTTTTGAGTTTTCAAAACCAAGTTCCGGCATAAGGCATTTTAGTAAAATTTCCTTTTCTCTGTCTTTATATTTATTTTCCCAATAACTATTCCATTCATTATCGGATATTTTTTTATTAATTGCCTCAACATCAGTACATGCTTTATAAGACTTTACTATTTTGCAATCAGTATTTTTATTGCATATTTTATGGTTTTCGGAATTAATAAATTGATCATCTATTATTTGTCCCTCTATAATACTACCATTATTCTTTGGTTGACCACAATCCTCGGGGCAGTTGCATTGATTTTCAGGACTTTCACAAACATCATCTCCGCAACTTCCCCAACAGATTGTACCACCTCCAATCGGCATCAAACAACCAAAATTATCATCAAATTCAGAACCCGGAGAAATACTATTTAAACCTTTACAACATTTAATTCGAGGAAACTCCCAAAACATCCAGATCTTTGGCGGACCATAAGTGCTTAAACTATAATTATAATGATTTTCTTTGATGCAAAATAAAGAGCCATACCTACTAATTCGAATCAAGCAGTACAAGCTAACTCCGATTAATAGAATTATTGAAGTTGCAACAAAAGAAATTTTTATTATTTTTTTCATATATTTCATTGAATTAATCTTAATTTTTTTAATATCTTTATATTTTTATTTCAAATTAATCAACCTATTCTTACTTAAAATAGCATTTAAAGTCTTCTTTTTTGTAATTCTTTTAAATCACTATTACATTCAACAACTTTCAATTTTTTTTGATTTTGAATTTTCTTCTAAAATTCTTCTTTCATAATAATAACAAAAATACTGGGGAGGGGCAATCCTAAATCAACTCTATCTTAAGCAAGATCTGAAAAATCTGGCCTGTATTGATCGATTGGAATATTTAATATTATCTTCAAGATTAAAATCTCTTGTATTATCTGTTGTTTTCAGGAATAAAAAATAATAGCCATTGGTACTATTTTCCATGAATTCAAAATTTTTTGGATCTAGATTGTATTTTTTGGATTCATTCCAAGCCACTTGATGTTAGATTTAACATTTATACTGCCTGTGGGGAAAATAGTCTGGCATAGTAATTGTCTGTTAAAATGAGGTATCCACTTACTTTAAAAGCATTACCATGAATCATAACTATTAAAGGTAATTTACCAGCACATTTTTTTGGAAAATATAAATTTAATTTAACAGCAATGCTATTTATGTTGGAATATTTTAAATCAAAAATTATAATCTGCTGTAACATTTTCAATAAAAACTGGAACATTATCTAATTGTACAGAATTACTTACAACAGACTCTTTAAACATATTTTCAAAAGTAACGCTATTATTTTTAATTTCTAAACCACTATCATGATTTGGAACGGCTTCAGTAATTTTTGCGCTACTAATTCCTAAAGAACTTAAAGAGACACGGCCACTTCCAGAATCACTCCAAGCAATCCAAGTTGGTTCACTTGTTTCTTTATTTATAAATTTATAAACATAAATACCATCTGATTCTTGAATTGTTTCTATATTATCCCAATCAGAGCCTTCAAGCTTATCAGTCATTAATTTATAAGAATAATATCCCAGTTTTTTGTGAGAAGAGTTGTCAGCATCCGTTGGAGTATTAATAAGACCAACATAATTAAAATAATGCTCATATGGATTATTAACACGGCATAAACCAAAACCTTGATACTCTTGATTCCATTCATAAATTCCTGTCCAAAACATTTTGTCTACATTCAAAGAAACTCCATAAATATATCTTTTAATTAACTCAGATGCATGCTCATTTTCGTTTTGAGAACCATTTACCCATGATGGTGAGCATTTTTCTAGAGGATCTCCTGAGTAGGTTCCATACTCCGTTATCCAAATTGATTTTTGGTCTATATAATGTTTCTTCAAAACTTGGTTATACTTTGAAACATAAT
>JAGYNP010000038.1 GCA_018399935.1 Candidatus Moraniibacteriota bacterium | reverse complement strand
CAAGGTTATATTTCTCTTTTTCTTTAGCAAAATTTGTTTCTTTGTTTGAATTATAAAAACTATTACTACCAATTTCTCTTTTTTGTTGATTTTTTTGCAAATTTTTAGTTGTATTTTTATCGTAACTTATATTTTCTCCTATATAATCGTCTTCTTTATTTTTTTTAACTGCAATCTCATCACTAATAAAATCTTGAGCAGATTTATTTTTAGTCTTTAAACCAACTAATTCAATTATTTTTTTAGAATGATCATCGGAAGTTACTAATATTATCTCTTTACCTATTTTAGTAATCTCTTTTTTGAGAAGTTTTAAATTTATCAAACCCTGAGTTAATAAAGAGTTTTTAGGAACAACTAAAAAAACTTCTTGGGCTTCAGTTTGTTTAATTTTATGAATAATACCTATAATCTCTTCATCTACATCAATATATATAGTTTTGTGCATTTTTATTCTAATTAGCTTTGAATTATTTTCATAGCTTTATTTAAAGCTTCCGATAAAGCATCTTTTCCATCATTGTCAAAAATTAAACTAGCTAAACCCATAGGAGTAACATCTTGAGGATTATTTAATTTTTGAGTTTTGTCAACTATTTTAATAATATCCCTAGGCTGAATATAACCAATACTTGGTTTATCAGGAAAAGGAATTCTCTCTAGCCATTGCTGAGAGTTTAATTGTTCATATATTCCAGGCAAACCGCTTCCGCCACCGCATAATAGAATTCTAGGAGGTAAAGAATCTAATCTAGAAGAACAAAAATTTTCCAAAGCAATCTCTACTCCAGACAACCATATTTCACAGTCCTCTTTCAAGGCATTTTCAATTCTTTCTATATATTGAGGTTCTATTTTGCTCTTAGAATAAAGCAATTTAGCTTCCTCGGCCTCTTTAAAATTAAGGTTAAATTTTCTAGCTAAACTCTTAGTAAAACTTCTTCCGCCTAAACCAAAAATTGAAGTTCCCTCTAAACTACCATTTTTAATAACTGCGATATCGGTTGTTCCGCCTCCAATATCAATCAAAACTGCTCCAAAATCAGGATGGTTTTCTAGTCCCATTCCATTAACAGCCGCATAAGGTTCAGCTGCAATTGTCAATAATTTCAAATCCAACTCTTTGGCAATACTTTGAATGGCTCCAAGATGAACCAAGGGAGCATAAGCGTTAAAAACACTCATTGAAACATCTCTCCCTTGAAATCCCAAGGGACTGGTTACACGATAACCATCAATTTCAACATTAACAATGGAAGCGTTAATCAATTTAACTTCAATGTCAGCGTGACCAGATTCGTAAGCTAACTGATTTTTAATTCTTTCAAAAGCTTTCCATTGAATTTTTTGAATAATATTTTTTATTTCTGGCATATCAATTCTAATTTCTGGTTTAGATCTTTCATAATGAACTGTAGTAGTTGAACCTTTAACAAATTCCCCCGCAATTCCAATTATAGTATTCTTAATATTTTTTATTCCAGCTTCTTGACAAGCTAAAACTATAGATTTTCTACAAGTATCTATAACACCTCCAATATCACTAACTGCACCACTGTTCATATTACCTAATTTCTGTCTTACTTTTCCAACACCATAAATAATCCCTTTTTGAGCTTCTTCATCTACCTTGTAAATCAAGCTTTTAACAAATTCAGTTCCTATATCCAAAGCTAGATAGTAATCTTTATCAAGATTTTTATTTTTTTTAAAAAATAGAGTCATTTATTTAAAAAATTTTAGCAAGTTTAATTGTTTTTTATTTTTAATATTTTTTTAAAAATCTTATACTTATTTTAACACAACTTTTTATTTATACCATCCCCAATTAACTAATACTAATTAAATCGAAGAAAATTCCAGACAAGATACGGTAGATAAATTTTTTAAACATTTTTTATAAAATTAACCAAAATTAATTTAAGAAAATTTTTGGAAAATTTAGCCCAAAATATAAAATTGCGATAAAAAGAGTAATTAAAAATAGTCCATCGCTCTTTTCAAAGTCATAATTAAAATTTTCAAGACTTGAGTGAGTGGTAATTATTTAATATTTGCATTATTACTAATTCTTCTTCCAGCCAAACACTTCTCCCTGTTTTTAGATCTCTTGCAATATTCAAGCATAACCAACCTAAACTTGCCATCAATAATAATTTTACCTTTTTCCATAAGAGTGGCTTTATCAGCAATTAAACCAGCTTCTTCTCGATGAGTTATTAATAAAATCGAACAACCAATTTCTTTTTTTAATTTTAATAATAAATCATAAAGTTCATTATAAACAATAATATCCAAAGAGGCATCCGGTTCATCCAAGATCATTAGTTTAGGTTCCATTAAAGCCACTGAAGCTAATTCAATTCTTTTTCTTTCACCACCACTTAATTTATCATCAAGTTTTCTTTTCAGAATTTCTTTTTCTAAGCCCAATAAATTTAAGACTTTATTTATTTTTTTACTAGTTTTATTTTTGGCACTTAATTTCAAAAAATCCCTAACTAAAAGACCTTCAAAACGAGCTGGTTCTTGAAAAGCCAAAGTAATTCCTAGTTTAGCTCTTTCAGAAATATTTTTTTTAGTAATATCTTTTCCACAAAAAATAATTTTCCCAGATTTAATCAAATCCAAGTTTATTCCCATCAAAGAATAAGCTAAGGAAGATTTTCCACTACCGTTTTTTCCTAATAAACAATGAATTTCATTTTTATTAATATTTAAATTAACATCAAATAAAATTTTTTCTTTATTAAATTGACTTTTTAAATTTATTTTTTTTACTTCGAGCATTAACTTTTCTTAAAAATCAGCTTCCTCTAAAATAACCTTAACTTCTTTCTCACTACCTTCACTTAAAACTTTTAGTCTAACTTCTTCTCCAACTTTCTTTTTCCTAATAATCTTAGCTAGCGTATTTCTTTCATTAACCTCTTGACCATCTATTTCTAGAATAATATCATATTCTGTTAAATCAGCCTTGTCAGCTGGACTACCCGGAATAACAGCTAAATCTGATTGACTGTTGCCTTTTAAAATTAAAGCTCCGTGATCAACTAACAAATTATTCATTTTTTGAATATTCTCATTTATTATAATATATCTAATCCCTAAATAAGGTCTAACAATCTTGCCAGTTTCTTTTACACTTTGGTAAATATCTTTTACTTGATTAACTGGAATAGTAAAACCAATATTTTCAGCACTTTGAGCCATAGCAACATTAATTCCAATAACTTCTCCATTTAAATTGAATAAAGGTCCTCCAGAATTTCCTGGATTAATAGCAGCATCAGTTTGAATAACTTCATCTAATATTTCAGTCTGACCCAATGAATTACCAGCTTCTACTTGTCTTTTTAAACCAGAAATAATTCCCTTTGAAACAGTATTATTAAATTCTCCTAAAGAATTTCCAATAGCAATTACTGTTTGTCCAATATTTAGTTTATCTGAATCACCTAACTTAACAGTTATTAAATCTTTTTGTTCTATTTTTAATATTGCTAAATCCAAAAAATCATCTTTTGCTAAAACCTTAGCTTTATAATCTTCACCATCATTTAACAAAACACTATAATCAGCCTCTTCGTCCTCTACAACATGTTTATTAGTTATAATATAACCTTCAGAATCAACTATAAAACCTGTTCCCGAACCAATTTGTTGAGTTTCTGTTTCTGATTCAGTATTAGGCTCTCCCAAATAAAATTGTCGAAAAAAAGGATCCTTAAAAAAACTATCTAACTTAGGTATATCTTTAGTTATAACAATGCTGACAACAGCTGGAGAGTTTTTTTTCACCATATCAATCACCATTCTATCCTCTTTTTGAATTGAATAATTATCAAAATTAAGATTAGTTTGATTACTATTTATTAGCTCCTCTCGAAGTTTATTCAAACCACCAAATTCTTCTCTCAATAATTTTTTAGTAAAATAAATACCAGAGAATCCACCCACCAAAATAATTATAAAAATAATTATCCCAAAATAAATTAAGACATTTTTATTTTTTTTCTTAATAGGTTTTTTATTTTGAGACTCAATTTCTATTTTTTTCATATTCATAATAATAGATTAATTTTTATTTTCAAACTTTATTGCTTTACAAGGACAATTCTCAACAACCTCTTTGAAATTACAACAATTTTTCAATTCAAAATTAATAACTTTAGCTAAACCATTTTTTACAACAAAACATTCAGGACAAATTGTTTGACACAAACCACAACCAATACATTTTTTTTCTTCTATTTTAAATCCCATTTAATTTACTTTAACTTATTAAATAATTACTTTCAAACAACTTTCTTATTACTTATTTTATTAAAGATTTATTTTTTTTAAAAAAATATGATTTTCAGAAAAGAAATAATTCTCAAAAATAATATTAAAGACTCGGATCTCCTTCAGAATTATTACGCAAAATAATTTCTTTTTCTTCCATTTCTTGATTAGAAAATTTAACTTTATTACTTTCTTTGTCCCAATAATAATCCTTTAAGAATATTTTAATTGAAAATTTTGATTTTTCTTTATTTAACCAATCCAAAAAACTTCCCTCTTTTGTAAAGATTTGTTTTAACTTAACTTCTTTAATTCCTTCATTTTCTTTAGTTTCTTCCAAAAATATTATATGATTTCCTAAAGAAGTCTTAATTATTTCAGAAAACTCTCCAGACTTCATAGAATAAGCTTTTTCAGCTATTTTTTTAGAAAGATGTTCTTTCTCAAACCAACCTATAGCCCCTCCGTTTTCGGCATTTTCTCCTTCCGAATATTTTTTAGCCACTTCATCAAAATTAATATTCTCTTTTAATTTTTGATAAGCTTTTTCTATTTCAAGATTAGTCCTGTTTTTATGGAGATTTTCTTCCTCATAATAATCTATTAATTCCCCCAAATAGATTCTTGGTAAAATTACTCTATCCCTAAAATCACTCAATTTCCAATTATAAAGTTTTTTTAAATTTAAAGCCAAATTTTCAATACTACCAGCTTCTTGAGCTTTTGTTACTAATTCATCACCAGCTTCTTTTTCAGTTACTTTTATCCCTTTTGATTCAGCTATTTTTTGAATAATTTGATCTTCTATTAATTTGTTAAAGACTTCTTTCTCTTTAACTTTTAATCTTAACTTTCCTTCCTCTGTTTTAAAGTCAATTCTAAGACCTAATTCTGAAAAATCTTGATTTTCATAAAAATTTTTCAAAGACTCGGTATTACTTATCAAATTTCTAGTAGTTATTATTTTTCCATCAACTAAAGCTACTGGATAAGGAATGAATCTAAAAAACTTTTTATTAAATTTATTTAATGGATTACAAAAATAAAAAAATATTAAAAATGTAATTATAAAAAAACTTAGCAAACCAAAAAACAGTAAAATCTTTTTAAGTCTTTTTTTATTTTCTTTTTTCATTTTATTTAAATTATATAAAAACCAACTTATTTTATCAATAAAGTTATCTTAATTTTAACAACTTTAATATCAACAATCAAGTCTAATTTTTTCTCAAAGCCTCAATAGGTGTCATTTTAGAAGCTTTTTTAGCTGGCTTATAACCAAAAACTACACCAGTTAACATTGAAAATCCAATTGCTAACAAAATTGAGAAACTAGTAACAGGAAAAGTTAGAAAAAAATTCATTTGAATTGCTATTAATTCAAAAATTTTAGCTATCAGAAAACCAAATAAAATTCCAATTAAACCACCTAACAAAGTTAAAATAATGGCCTCGTAAATAAATTGCAATAACACATCTTTTCTTTTAGCTCCAACAGCTTTTCTCAAGCCTATTTCAAAAGTTCTTTCAGTCACAGCCACATACATAACATTCATAATTCCCACTCCTCCAACAATTAAAGAAACCGAGGTTAAACTAATTAGTAAAATATTCAAAATACTAAAAACCTGCCCGACTATTTCGGCTGCTTCGGCCATAGAGGTAATAGCAAAATCTTTATCTTCTTCTTTTTTAATATTGTGCTTTTTTGCTAAAATTTTCTCCATAGCTTTTATTGTCAAAACATCTTTATTAGTATTTTTACTCTTGAAAACAATCCATTGAACATAATTAATATTTAAAAGTTTTTTTTGAACTGTTTCAGTTGGAATATAAATAATGTTATCAAAATCAAAAAATCCATTTGAACCTCTTTTTTCTAAAACAGCTTTAATTGAAAATTTTTCATTGCCAACTTTTATTTTTTTATTAATAGGATTCTTATTACCAAATAAATTTTTAGCTAATTCACTACCAATAATAACCACGCTCTTAGCACTTTCACTGTCTTTTTGCGTAAACTTCTTGCCTTTATCTAGTTTAGTATTTTTATCAATTTCAAAAAATCCAGTCCCGATTCCCATTATCATTACTGTTTTGTTTTTATCTTGATAAGAAGTTAATTTTTGCGTTATTATTCCAGCATACCAAGCTCCTAGATTTTCTAATTTAGCTAAATCCTTAGCGTCTTCCAAAGTCAAAGTTTTTATTTCAGTTCCAGTTGCCAGACCACCAGCATTGGAAGCTGAGGTTTTGGCTGTGCCTGGAACTTTTATTTCAACATTAATTATGTCACTGCCGAAAGATTCCACTTCATTTATTACATATTCCTTCATTCCAGTCCCCAAAGACAAAACAATAATAACTAGCATTACCCCAATAATCACCCCTAAAAGTGAAAGTGCGGTCCTTCTTTTATTATTGGTTAAATTAGTTAAAGCTAATTTAAGAGCTATTTTGTGGCTTTTGAAAAAATTCATCTGCGTAAATGGTTAAAAAAATAAATAATATTTAAACGGCTCGTTTCACTATTCGGTATTTTTTAATTTCAAATTTTGAATTTTGAATTTCGAATCAATTTTTAATTTTTTAATTATTTAATTTTTGATAATAAT
>JAGYNP010000037.1 GCA_018399935.1 Candidatus Moraniibacteriota bacterium | reverse complement strand
CAAAAACTGTAAAAGTTTATTTAGTGTATATTAAATAGTATTTAATTTTTTTAAAAAACAATAATTTTAAAGATAAAAAAGATGCTATTAAAAAATTTTTATTAGAAAAAATTGAAAAGGAAAATTTACCTCAAACGGTAAATTTTGCTTTAAATTCAATTAAATTTTTTTATAAGAAAGTTTTAAAAAACAATGAAAAAATTGATCTGAAATTTACCAAAAGAAGCAGTAAATTGACTATTGTCTTAAGCAAAGAAGAAATAAATAAAATTTTAAAAAATATTAAAAATTTAAAATACTGAACTGCTATTGTCTTGGCTTATGCCGGAGGTTTGAGAATTAGTGAAATTCAAAACCTAAAAGTAAAAGATATTGATTTGAAAGAAAACGTAATTCATATTAAAAATGCAAAAGGGAAGAAACTACTTCCCCCCAAAAAAATCATCAGCTGATATAAAAAATATCATTTTTGACAAGAAATCAAACGATATAATTTTTGAGTCTACTCGAGGAGGAAAATTAACATCTCGATCCTTTCAAGAAATTTTTAAAAAAGCCCTAAAAAATCTGGCATTTAAAAAAGCTACTTTTCATTCTTTGCGACATAGTTTTGCCACGCATTTACTGGAGAATGGTGTTGAGGTGAGATATGTACAAGAACTTTTAGGACATGCCAATATAAGAACAACTTAAATTTATATTAAAGTGATAGATCCTAAATTGGAAAATATCAAAAGTCTATTTTGAGAATTCGAGTGTTTTTTAAAAATTAACAAAATTTTTTAAGTATGATATTTTTACTGAAAGTTGAAACATGAATTTATTTCTCTATACAAAAAAATAAAATCTGTTAAAATTAAAAAAATAAGAATAGTTTTTAAAAATTAAATTAAAAAAAATGGGAACTGTTTCAATTATAATTTTAGTTTTGGTTGGAGTTTTGGCTTTATGGGGTGTCGCGCTTTTTAATGGTTTGATTAAATTAAGAAATAGAGTTGATGAGGCTTGGTCAGATATTGATGTTCAGCTAAAAAGAAGATATGATTTGATTCCAAATTTGATCGAAACTGTCAAGGGTTATGCCAAACATGAAAAAGAAGTTTTGGAAAGTGTTACCGAAGCTAGAACAAGAGCGATGGGAGCTCAAGATCCCAAAGATCAAGTTGAGGCTGAAAATATGCTGTCAGAAACTTTGAAATCTTTGTTTGCTGTTTCAGAGAATTATCCTGATTTGAAAGCCAATCAAAATTTCTTGGAATTGCAAAAAGAATTGTCTGATACTGAAAATAAAATTCAAGCTTCAAGAAGATTTTACAATGGCAATGTTAGAGATTTTAATACTAAAATTCAGAGTTTTCCAAATAACATGATTGCTGGAATATTAAGTTTCAAAGAGAGAGACTTTTTTGAAGCTGAGGAAGAGGAGAAGAAGAACATTAAGGTTAGTTTTTAAATTATTCCAAAAATATCAATTCAAAAATGAAAAGCTTGTTTTGAGAATTAATTAAGACCACATGACCATCTATAACCAAAAAGACCACAACATTCTTTTGACCTGGGTTTATCTGACCGGTTTTTTGGTGTTTGTGATTGGAGTGGGTTGGATTTTTTCTCGAGCCTTAGAAACCCCAGGCATTCTTTTTGGAGCTGTTATCTTTGCGGTTTTGATGAACTTTGTTAGTTATTGGTGGAGTGATAAAATTGTCTTGAAAATGAATGGGGCCAAAGAAATTAGCCGAGAAGATAATAGGGATATTTATAATTTGCTAGAAAATCTTTGTATAACCGCTGGTTTACCGGTGCCTAAAATTTATATTATTGAGGATACCTCACCGAATGCTTTTGCTACTGGAAGAGACCCAGAACACGCTGTGGTGGCCTTGACTACTGGGCTGATTGAAATTTTGGATAAACCTGAATTGGAAGGGGTGATTGCTCATGAACTTTCTCACGTTGGTAATAGGGATATTTTAATAGGAACGGTAGTGACTGTTTTAGTTGGATTTATAGCAATTTTATCAGATTGGTTTTTAAGAATAAGCATTTTTGGTGGTTTAGGTGGAAATGATAGTAAAAATAATCAAATGCAATTATTTTTTACAATAATAGCTCTTTTGTTAGCTATTTTGGCTCCAATTGGAGCAATTTTGATGCAGTTAGCAATTTCTAGAAAAAGAGAATATCTAGCTGATGCTGATGCTGTTTTGTTGACACGTTATCCAGATGGTTTGGCTAATGCTTTGGATAAATTATCTCAATCGTCGGTTGGATTAAAAAAGGCTAGTAAACCAATGGCTCATATGTATATAGTTAATCCTTTAAAGGGCAAAAATGCTAAAGGATTTTTAGCAAGGATGTTTATGACACATCCACCGATTAAAGACAGAATCGCTAAGCTTAGGAAAGTAAGTTAAATTTTTTAAATATTAATAAAAAAAAGATGGCAACAAAAAAGAAGAAAACAACCGAAAAAATAACGGTTGAGAAGAAAAATCAAAATCAAAATGACAAATTAATAGCTGTTCTTAGTTATATAGGATTGTTATTTTTAGTACCTTTAATTTTAAAACCTGATAATAAATTTATTAAATTTCATGTTAAACAGGGAATAGTTTTAGTTATTGGTTGGTTAGTTGGTTTTGTATTGATTCCTTTTATGGGATTAGGTTTGCTTGTTCATATTGCTGTATTAATATTTTCAATAATGGGAATAATTAATGTATCTGAAGGTAAAACTAAGGATTTGCCAATAATTGGAGACTTAGCTAAAAAATTAAATTTTTAGAAAATTAAATTTAAGAGTTAAGAATTTTTATAGGTTTAATTTTTTGGTCTAAAAATAAATGAGATACTTTTTAAGAGTTTTTGTTAAAAAGTTCTTTGGGTAGTTAATTTTTTTAAAAAACAAAAAAAAATGAGAAGAACTAAGATTGTTGCCACGATTGGTCCAGCCTCTGAAAAAGTTGGAATTTTAGCTGAAATGATGAAAGCTGGTTTGGATATTTGTCGCTTAAATTTTTCACATGGTGATTATTCTTGGCATCGAAATACAATTAAAAATATAAGAAAAGCTTCTAAAATATCTAGAAAGAAAATCGGAATAATGGCAGATGTACAGGGTCCTAGAATTAGGATAGCTAATGATAGAAACGTTAATTTAAAAAAAGATGAAATGGTTTTAGTAGCGGATGAACATTGTCAGAGAATGTACGGACAAAAAAGGGAAATTACTTTAGACTGGTTGGGTTTTCACAATTTTATTAAAGTTGGAGATAAAATTTTTATTGAAGATGGTTTTATCGAGCTTAGAGTAGTTGAGCTTAAAAAAGATGCTTGTATTGCAAAAGTAATTTTTGGGGGGGTCGTTAAAGAGCACAAGGGAGTGAATATTCCCAGAATTTCTTCTCATATGGGATTTTTAACGGAAAAAGATTATTTAGATTTGGACTTTATTGTTTCTTCGGGGGTTGATTTTTTGGCAGTGTCTTTTGTTGCTAATCAGAGACAATTGATCGGTTTAAGAAAAATTATTAGTAAAAAATTAGAAAAAGCTAAGAAAAATTATAGAATTAAAAATCTTTACAAGCATAGAAAAAATTCTAGCCTTCCTTATCCTTGGATAATTTCTAAAATAGAAAAAAAAGAGGCTATTAGAAATATTGATGGGATTATTGAAGAATCAGATGCTATTATGGTAGCTAGAGGGGATTTAGCTATTGAATTACCACAAGAGGATGTAATAGTCAGTCAAAAAATGATTATTGAAAAATGTATTAAAGCTCGAAAACCAGTAATTGTTGCAACTCAAATGATGGCTTCGATGGAAGAGAAGGCTAGACCAACTAGAGCCGAAATTTCAGATATTACTAATGCAGTTGTTGATAATGCTGATGCTATCATGTTTAGTGCTGAAACTACTGTGGGGGCTTTCCCTGTTAGGGTAATAGAAATAGCTAAAAAAATTATTAAAAAAGCTGAGTTTTCGTCTTTTAATGATCGGCCATTAAAAAGAATGGGAAAGTTTGCGAAAAATATTTTAAAAATTAGGAAATCTAATAAAACCAAAATTCATAAAGTTGAAGTGGATAATCTTCAAGATGCTTTGGGAATTGCCACTTTGAGGCAAGAAGATGTTATTGTTAAAATAAAAAGTTCTAATAAGAATTTCAAGAAGAAAGGGCTTTTGATTTGGGGGGTGGAGTAGGGAGGTATTAAATGTATTGAATAATTAAGTACAGAAATAGCTGAGAGGCGTTTTTTAGTTTAAATTAATTATTAATTTAAACTAAATGAAAACAATAAAAAGTACTTTCATTATAGATTTTATTATTAGTTTAATAGTCGGATTTTTATATTCAAGGTAGGAATATTTTTTCTGCGGTGAGTGTGGGGCGATGTTGGAACTTTATTGTCTTTTAAATCTAATTATTGATAATACCAAATATCTCTCTAAAATCATTTTCTATTTCTTTTTTTACTTTTGGAATTTCATTGTTAATGGAATCCGAGCATTTAGAATAAAGATCTTCTTTTAATAGCATATCTTTGAATTTAAAATCAATCCAAGTCTTTTTAAATTTTTCATTAAAACTATCTATTAAATTGAATAATTTAGGACTCCTTTAAACCTAAACCAGATTTTTTAATTTGGCATGGTTTGTCTAAAACTTCTAGTGACTCAACAACGATCTTCTGATTGTTTTTTTATTTTTTAAAAAATCTAGGATTAAATATTCGTTTAAATAGATATTTCATGAGAAAGGGATTCTCCCTCGCGCTGACTCGGGCACCTGGGAGCTGCGTACTGAAAGCTCGCCAGCTCGCTTTCTCTCGCTCCCTTCGAATCCCTTCCTCACCGCGTCAAAAAATCCCCTTTCGGGGATTTTTATTATAGACGCGGGGAGTGTGGGACGATGTTGGAACGATAATTTTTGTGGAAAAACTAATTTATTAAATCTATTCTCTTTTTTATGTATTCTAAATCTTTTGAGATTTCAATTTTAAAAATATTTATTGTTTCCCTAAAAGAATTCGACTTTTCCGCTTCATTTTTTGATTCCTCTTCTATTTTTTCAAAATCTAACTTGACTTCCTTAATATCTTCTTGAATTATAACTATTTGTTCTTTTTGAATTCCTTGTCTTATCATTGTCGATATATATCCACTTAGTATGATTAGCATTATTCCCACTATAAAAGAAACCACCCAGTTGCTAGAAAGAAAGTCTTTTAATTTAAGCCAAGAAGATTTTTTTGTTTTTTTCGGCACAGTAGGAGTTTCATCTTCATCAAATGAAGACTCGTTTGTTTTATCTGTATCAATCGGACTTGGTTCTGTTTTTTCTAAATCAAATTTAGAATATAAAAACTTTTTATAAACCTCTTTTTCTTGAAAAGTTTTTCCTTCATGTCCTAGTCTATTTATTTTTCGCTTTTTCATATTCAGCTAACCAATTATAAAAATCGTTTTTTAAAAAATTCTTTGCATCATCAAGGATTTTATCAGTAAAGCATTCTCTTAAGTCTTCTATTATTGGTTCATAATAATATTGATAATCAAGTGTAGAATATACAGCTTTTTTAATTTCATTAAAACTGTATATTGTATTTCTGTAATCATTAACATTTTTTCTATAAAGCGATTCTACCGCAATAAGTTTTTTTGAGAATGAAATGCTTATATTATCTGCTTCTTCAATATCATTGTCCGTTATTAAGGAAATCGCCTCATTTAATTTTTCATTTTTTGTTATTTTGTGAGAAAAAATGACTCCAAATCTTTTAATGTTCTTTATTTCATATTCACGAAATAACACTTCTTTGAAGTATTTTAAAACTTCATTTTTAATCCAATTAAATTTTTCTTCAAAGTTATCATCTACGGTTATGCCTAAAATAAGGTCGTCTGTGTTTATTCTTAAATATTCTGATGTTTTTGGATTATATAAAGTCTTTTCCCTATTAGAATTTTCTTGGACTTTTGGAAAAAAGTTTGTACCAAAAGGACTTTTGTCTCCATAAAGAACATCATCAATAATTCTTCCTGAAATATCTGGAATTCTGAAAGAACGTGCAAATCTTATTCCTATTGTAATTCCAATTATTTTTTTCTCCATTTTAAAAAATTACTAGTAATTTTATTAAAAAAAATCTTTTAAATCACTTTTAATCTTATTTGCAATATGTTCGGCAAAATTTACAGGAACAGCGTTGCCAATCATTTTATAGCCATCAGCAATATTGGTATATTTAAAAATAAAATCATCGGGAAATGTTTGAATTCTTGCACATTCTCGAACTGATAACCTCCTATATAAATCTTCTTTCCCTGGAATAAAAATTCTTTTATTTTGACTTATAAATTTCATTTTAGGAGCCTGCGGATGTATAGGAGCGTGCCTGCCTCCAGCTTGAATCGTAAAGGAAGGTTCATCCCAAGATCGAACTCTATTTCTTGACATATACATTGTTGAAAATCCACCATTCATATATTCATGATTTGGAGCGAATAAATCTTTTGGATTATTTGCCTTATTCATGGGAAGAGCTGGTTTTGATTTTCTCAAATCGAAAATTGCGTCTTTTAATGTTGGTTTTTTATTTGATTTAATAGGCGCTTCAAAAAACTTTTTTGTTTTTTTGTGATATCCTACTATAATAACCCTTTTTCTGTCTTGAGGAACATCGTAATCGTTTGCATTTAATAACACATAACCTATATTATAATCTAGCTTTTTGAATTTATTTAAAATATTTTCAAAAGCTTCTTTGTGTCTTAAAGAAAGAATTCCGGAAACATTTTCCGCAAGAAAAAATAATGGTTTTTTGTCTTCTATAATTCGTATGTATTCATAAAACAGTTTTCCTCTTTTGTCTTTTATGCCTCTTCCCGCACCCGCCTCACTCCAACTTTGACAAGGAGGTCCTCCTATAATTCCTAAACCAGAGGGAATTTCTGATGATGGAACTTCTGTAATACTTCTTTTATCTAATTTTGAGTGTGGAAAATTAGCTTCAAATGTTTCCCAAATAGTTTTATCAAATTCGTTTGCCCAAACAACCTCAAAACCAGCTTTTTCAAAGCCCAAATCAAGCCCTCCCGCACCAGTGAAAAGTGATAATATTTTCATTTTATATTTCAAATTTTATTAATTTAGCATCAAGTAATTTTGCTGGATTATTTGGTGATTTTATATTTACATCAGAAATAGATATTTTATTTTCGCTCATTTCTTCCAATTTTGCTATGTCTTCTTTCGGAAAAGACAAGTATTTATTTTTCAACATCAAAGCGTTTACTGTCATTTTTTCTTCATCTTTAATTTCTGTTATGTAATTGAAAACTTTTATTGGGTTGTCTATATGCCACATTCCCCTAATTCTTAGATAGGTTATACCGAGTGGATCAACTTTGTTTACTCGCCCGAGTTCTTTTGTTTCTGAAAATTCAACTCCTGTTAATTCATTGATTCCAGAAGAAATTTTACTTCTAATTCTCTCATAAACTTCTTTTCCGGCCGCATAACAATCCCCATAAATAAACCAGAGCGCTTTTAGTTTGTTGTTTTTTGAAACTCCAATAGTATAAATTAAATCTTTTTCTCTCCAATTTTCACAATCACGACAAGCCTGGGTAATCATGGGGCTATCAGAAAAAAGTTTGTCTTTGGGGTAAGAACTATTAAGCGCAATTCCGGAACGAAGACTTTCAATTTTTTTAACCTCAATCGCATCTCCATTTTTAATAATAATGTCAGGAGGGTTATTTTGATTTCCTAAATATGAAAAATATTTACTATAGATTTTATTTTTCTGTTGAATATTTTTTATATTAGTTGTTCCACAAAATAAGTCTTTAATGTAGTATTCTAAAGCATCTCCCATGTTATTAGCACGATTAGATGATTTGTAATGATCAACGATATTACTTAGGGGATTTTCGACTAAATTAGACAGTGCTTTTAATAAATTTGTCATTTTAAAAGAATTAATTTAATATTTTATTTATTTTTATTATAGTTTCCAATTGATAAAATTACAATAAATCTTTTCTTCTTATCAGCTTCAAAGCAAATTCTTTTTTCGCTGTCAAGGTGGAGACTTTGTACTACCTTGAGGGCGAAAAAGGAATTTGCTAAAAAAGAGAAAGAAGAAAAAGATTGTTTTTTTATTAAATTTCTATTAAAATAAAATCACAATTGAATAATTTAGGACTCTTTTAAACCTAAACCAGATTTTTAATTTGGCATGGTTTGTCTAAAACTCCTATGCGATATAACAACGGTCTTCTGATCGGTACTTAATCGCATAGGTCATGCTCGAAAGGGCATGGGTAGTTCTCAGGAATTATCGCCGACGGGAGACCTTTTTTGTTTGGTTTTTAAAATTAAATAAATCCTATGCGTAAATTTATCTACTTTTTGGTTTTTTCATTAACTCCAATTCTTGTTTCTGCTAAAAATAATGCCGAAAAAATATTTACTGATGAAGCTAAGCAATCTTTTTGGAAACATTTCTTTTCTACTTTGTTGATGTTTTTGCCTTATTTAATAGGCTTAATCATTTTTAAATTTGTTTTAGATAAAGTTTTAAAATTTTTGAAAGATAAAACAAATAAATCAAAGAAATAACCTTTACAAAAGCTTTTATTAAGCTATAATATTTATGGAAACTTGAAAACTGAATAAATCCCATCAAAAATCAATTATATAAATTATAAAAAAACAAGAAAAATAACACTAAACTATTTAAAGGGCAATAACGACAAAATAACAATAAGAAGAAATTATCAATAAAAATAAGTTATAAACCCGCAAACAATTAAAATTATTTAAGAAACTATAAAAACATTAAATCAAATTATTAGGGAAAGCCTCGTTCAAATTGAACGTCCTCTCTTTGTAGCCTCTTAAATAGTTTTAAACTTCGAGAATCCGACTTTCAATTTGAGGTCGGTTTTTTTGTTTTCCAGCAATTTTATTAAGTCTGGAAAATGCAATACAAATTCAGCAAAAAACTTAGAGAAAGATTAATCAAATACTTGGAAAAACACCAAGGTCTTTCTATTTCCCAAGAAACTGCTGATCAATTTCTAGACTCTTACAGTGATTTCTATATTAATTTTAGTGGGATGGCGAGTGAGCGAACCTCGTCGGAGACGAGGAAGCGAACACGCCACCCTTTAACTTGACTATAAGCACACTCAAGGACCACGAAACTATTAAAATTTAATCAAAAAATTGCTTTTATTAGCAAAATATTATACTATAAAAAACTAACTAAAATAAACCTATGCGATATATCATTTATGCAAGAAAATCATCAGAAGGAGAGGACAGGCAAGTTCAATCTATTGATGATCAGATTAATTTTCTCAAGAAATTAGCCAAAGAGCAGAATTTGGAAATTGTTGAAATTTTTTCAGAATCTAAATCAGCTAAAAAACCAGGGCGACCAGTCTTTGAAGAAATGCTTTCATTTATTCAAAGTAAAAAAGCTACTGGTATTTTATGCTGGAAACTAGATCGATTATCAAGAAACCCGAAAGACAATGGAGACATCCAATGGTTTTTGCAAGAAAGAATCATTGAAAAAATCGTAACTTCTGACAGAAATTATTTGCCAGAAGATAATGCTTTAGTTTCAGCCGTTGAAATGGGAATGGCTAATCAATACATCAGAGATTTAAGCAAAAATGTTAAACGGGGAATTAAATCAAAACTCGAAAAAGGAGTTTGGCCCAATTATGCCCCGATTGGTTATTTAAATAGAAATAAGAAAATCGTAGTTGATAAAGAAAAAGCCAAATACATTGAAAAAGGCTTTAGATTATATTCAAAAGGAAATATCAGCATTGAAGAACTAACCGATCTCTTGTTCAAAGAGGGCTTTAGGTCAAAGGCTGGAAATAAATATCATAAAAGCAAAGTAGACGAAATTCTTAAAAAACCTTTTTATTATGGCGTTATGCTTTTTAATAATGAATATTATTCTGGTAATCACGAACCAATTATTTCTAAAGAGCTTTTTGATAAAGTTCAAGTAGTTTTACAAGGTAAAAATAGATCAAAAAGACAAAAACATTTCTTTGCTTTTAGAGGACTTTTGAAATGTGAAAAATGCGGATGTTCTTTAACTGCCACCACCAAAAAGGGCTATAACTATTATTATTGCACTAACGGGAAAGGAAATTGTGAAGAACATAAGAGATATTTGAGAGAAGAAGAAATTGAGAAAATTTTGGCTGATTGTTTGGACAAATTAGAATTTAATTCTGAATTTGTGGAAATTATTTATCAATCAGCCAAAGAAAAAAAGGATTTAGATAAAACCTATACACAAGACGTTTTAAATACCCTGAAAAATAGACTTAATTTAGTCGCTACTAAACAAGAGAGACTCTTAGAGGGGTATTGTTCAAAAATTATATCAAAAGATGTCTACGCCCAAAAAATTAAAGATTTTCAAAAAGAAGAGGCTGACTTAAAAACTCAAATCAAGAAAATTGAGAATAAAAATTTGGATGAGACGATTACTTTGGAACGCAAGAAAAAAATCTTTTTAAAGGCTTGTTATGCGAAAAAAGAATTTTTACAAGCCAAAAAAGAGAAACAAACAAAAACGCTCCAAAATCTACTTTGGAACGTTTCTATTCAAAATCAAGAATTGGCTAAGGTTAGCTTCAAACCAGAGTTTCAGGTTATAGCTAATGAGCCAAATAAGCATGATTTTTGCAAACTGCGGTGAGGAAGGGATTCGAACCCTTGGTGCGGAAACCACACACACGCTTTCCAAGCGTGCTCTTTCGACCACTCAGACACCTCACCATATTACTCGGTATAGCCTCGAACAAAAAAAACTGTGTCTTCGTGTTCCCTGGATTCTTTTGAATCCGCTAAATGCTCACCTGTTCGCATCTAGCCCACTCAGACACCTCACTATAAATAACAAGATAACGCGTTTTTGATAAATTGTAAAGAAAGATAATTAAAAATTTTGAATTTTTAATTTCGAATCAATTTCTAATTTAAAATGATTTAATTTATTTTTAAGTTAGATTTTAATTTCAATACAAAAGACAGTCTTTGGTGGACTGTCTTTTGGGAGAGTGGTTTAAGTTATTCTTTCTCTAGTTTACTGGCAATAATCAAGACATAAATAGCAGAAATTCCCACTAATATATAAACCACTCTGGACAAGACTGACATTTCGCCAAAAATAGTAGTCGCTAAATCAAAATTAAAAAGACCAACCAAACCACAATTCGAACCTCCGACAACCAATAAAATGATTGCTTTCCAGTCTAATGAGTTTAGTTTTTTCATAAAGACCATCTCCTTTCTTTTTGTTTTTAAAGTATTTTTGATTATTTTAATTATACCAAGGAATTAAAAATAATGCCATTTTAAAAATTTTATGGACTAAAAAATAATTCAGAGGTATGATGAATACAAGTTTAGTTGAAAAATAAAAATAATATAAAAATATGTTTTTTGAATTCTTGTATTTTGTTTTTTTATTGGCAATTATTTGGTTGGGTTCGGGATTGGTTTTGAATTCTGTTGAAACTTTGAGAAAAAAAACTCGCTATTCTTCTTTTGTAATTTCTTTTTTTATTCTGGGTTTTTTGACTTCTTTGCCAGAGTTGGCTATTGGAATCAATTCTATTCAAAAAAACGAACCTGAGATATTTGTAGGGAATATTTTAGGGGGAATAGTTTTGATTTTCCTTTTTATAATCCCGATTTTAGCTATTTTTGGCAATGGAATAAAACTAAAGCACAAACTAGGAAGAGTTTCTTTTTTCTTGATATTGTTAACTGCACTAGCTCCAGCTTTTTTTATTCTAGATAAGAAAGTTAATAGTACGGAAGCGATTATTTTAATGGGTGTTTATTTTATAGCTATTTATTTAATTCAAAGAAAATATAATTTTTTTAATTCCAGAAAAAGAAGATCATTGTCTTCCAGGCTCTATTCTTTTGTCGATATTTTTAAAATTTCTTTTGGGGTAGCAATGATTTTTTTGGCTAGTCAATTTTTAGTTAATAAAACTCTTTATTTTTCAAATTTATTAGAAATTTCTCCTTTTTATATTGGACTTTTTGTTTTGTCTTTGGGGACTAATCTTCCAGAATTATCAATTGCAGTTAGAGCCATAGTTTCTAAAAAGAAAGAGGTAGCTTTTGGCAATTATCTTGGGTCAATTGTCGCCAATGTTTTCTTGTTTGGATTTTTGTCTATTTTAAATAACGGGGAAGTTTTAATTGTTAGCAATTTTTTAATCACTTTTGTTTTTATTGCTTTTGGAATTATTATCTTTTATTATTTTTCTAAATCACACAATGATATTTCCAGAAGAGAAGGTCTAATGCTTTTGGCTGTTTATGTCATATTTTGCATTTTTGAATTACAAAAATGTCAGTAATAACTTTAAAAGTGAATTTATAAAAAATAAGATGTTTTTTTGAAAAAAATAAAAATAAAATACAAAAAACTATTAATTTGGGTGGCAATAACGATTGTTTTAATAATTTTATACAATCTCAAGACTGAGTGGTTTAATATCGATTTTTTGGAAGGCGTAACGGCCGAGCATAGAATTTGGGCGATGTTGATTTATCTTGCTATTTTAGCGATTATAAGTATTTTTTTAATTCCATCCACGCCCTTTGCAGTAGCAGGGGTGGTGATTTTTTCTCCAATGGAGGCTTTTATTTTAAATTTAGTTGGGATTTTAGTTTCCTCGGTAATTGTTTATTACTTCGCTAGATATTTAGGGATTAAAGATATTTTTGAAACTAAATATTCAAAAAAACTAGAAAAAGTTAAAAAAGCTTTATCTAAAAAAGAATTACCAATTATTATCGGGTGGAGTCTTTTTCCAGCAGTGCCAACGGATTTAATAATCTATGCTTGTTCGGGGTTAAATATATCGCTGAAAAAATGTTTAATCGGAGTTTTAATTGGTGAGGGAATTTTAAACTTTTTTTATATATTTTCAGTTGACGCAGTTATTAATTTTTTATAAAAAGCCTTGCTGGAGCTGAAATTCCAGCCAAATAGCCAGTTGTCCAGCAAAGTTGAAGGTTGAATCCGCCAGTTGGTCCATCAAGATCAATAATCTCTCCGGCTAAGTAGAGATTTTTTATTTTTTTAGACTGCATTGTTTTTTGATCTATTTCTCCCAAGTCAATTCCGCCTGAAGTTATGATGGCATTGTCAAAACCGACCAAATCTTCAACATTTAAGGTTAAATTTTTCAAGAGAGAAGTCAAATCTTTTCTTTTTTCTTTGGAAATTTCACAACATTTTTTATTTGGGTCTATTTTGGATAATTTTATGATAACAGGAATCATTTTTTGAGGTAATAAATTATTCAATGAATTGGCAAATTTTCTAGTGTGATATTTTTCAAAATCTTTTTGAATTCTTTTTTCCAATTCTTTGAATTCAAGAGCTGGTTTTAAGTCAATTGAAATTTTGACTCGGTCTTTTTTAATTAGTTTTCCGACTTCTTTACTGACATCCAAAACTATTGGCCCGCTAATTCCATAGTGAGTAAATAGCATTTCACCAAATCGCTCAGTTTGTTTTTTGTCATTTTGAAAAATACTTAAATTAACATTTTTTAAGGATACGCCTTGAAGTTCATAGGCCCATTTATTAATGGTTTTAATTGGGCTTAAGGCTGGAATGGGTTTGATTATTTTATGACCAAATTCTTTGGCCCATTTGTAGCCATCGCCAGTTGAGCCAGTGGTTGGATAGGACTTTCCACCAGTGCAGAGGATGACCTTTTTGGCTTTTATTTCAGATTTTTTAGTAACGATTTTTTTGATTTCGCCGTTTTTGATTTCAAAAGATTTTATAAAAGTTTCTTTTTCATAAACCACTCCATTTTCAGTTAGAAGTTTTTTAAAGAAATCAATAACCTCCTGAGCGTTGTCAGATTTAGGGAAAACCCTTCCGCCTCTTTCGGTTTTTAATTTAAGACCATTTTTTTCGAAAAAATCCTTGGTTTTGGCTACATCAAATTGATTTAAGCCTGAAAAAAGAAATCGTCCCTTTTTACCAAAGGCTTCTATAACACTTTCTTTATTGAAATTTTCTTGAGTGATATTGCAACGACCCTTTCCTGTTGCTAAGACTTTTTTTCCTAGATCTTTATTTTTTTCTATCAAAACCACCCGGGCTCCTTTTTTGGCTGACCAAAAAGCTGCCATCATTCCAGAGGCGCCACCACCAATCACTACTACATCAAAAGATAATTGATTTAGTTTTCTTCCCATAAAAATATTTAAATAATTCAACTTATGATATACTATTTTTAAGATTTAATCAATAACAAACTTTAAAAATGAAAATCGGTTATCCTTGTATAAACAATAGTGTTGGTTGTACGGCCAATCGGACTTTTAGATTGAAATCATATTCCGAAGATTTATTGAAAGAAAAAATAACTGAAAATTTGAGTTGTCTTAAGAAAATCTTGCAATATAATATTAACAATGGATTTTTGTTTTTCAGAATCGGTTCAGGCTTAGTTCCTTTTGCTTCTCACCCAATTTGTGAATTTAATTGGCAAAATTATTTCAAAAAAGATTTTCAAGAAATTGGTCGATTTATCAAAGAAAAAAATATTAGAATTTCAATGCACCCAGATCAATTTGTGGTTATAAACTCTCAAAATCCAGAAATTGTCGCTAGAAGTATTAAAGAGCTGGAATATCATTGTCAAATTTTAGATAGTCTGGGTTTAGATCAAACTGCTAAAGTTCAAATTCATATTGGAGGAGTTTATGGGGAAAAGGAAAAATCAATGAAAAGATTTATTGAAAATTATAAAAAACTACCAGTTTTTATCAAAAAAAGATTAGTTGTCGAGAATGATGATAAGTCTTATAGCGCTAGTGAGTGTTTGGAGATTAGCGAAGAAATTAAAATTCCGATAGTTTTTGATACCTTGCATCATGAATGTTTGAATAATCAAGAGAAGGCCAGAGATGTTTTTGAGAAAATTATTAAAACTTGGAAAAAGAAAGACGGCTTACCGATAATTGATTATTCCAATAGAATTATTGGAGACAAGAGATGTCGTCATATTCAAAGTTTAGATCCAAGGTTATTTAAAAAATTTATTAAAGAAACTTTTGGACTGGATTTTGATATTATGTTGGAAATAAAGGATAAAGAATTAAGTGCTAAAAAAGCGCTGGAGGTTTTAGTTGTTGTTTAAAAGTTTGCTAGTTTTATTTTTTAATCTTTTTTTGAGTTAAAAGTATTATTATTGATGATAAGGCAAATATTAATCCGGTGGTATAGCCTAATTTAGTAATTACTTCTTTGGCCGTTTGACTGTTTAATATATCCCAAATAGTCAAAATTAAAACTAATAGTGAAATTGATAAAAAGAATACCACCAATAACAAAGCTAATTGTTTAAATTTTTTTTGCATATTTATTTTATTATTTATTATTAGTTATTAAATTATACTTTAGGGAATTTGATTTTGCAATATATGCTTATTTCGTTGCTTTAAAGATTATTAATTAATAATTTTGTTAAAATATAACTCAACATCACTTATCCATTTCCTAACTCCAGCATTGCTGTGACCAGCGCAACTGGAACCACATTTCCAAATAATCATATCTGATGGGGTGGTTAGATTATATTTTCTTATTAAAGTTTCAATTCTTTTCCCGACTGTGTCAACGGCATCCTCAGGACTATCGAAACAAGTGTGGCCACCAGTTCCCATTCGGTCTCTAATACCTCGGTAGCCCCAATAATTAAAGCAATCCTCGCCGTTTAAAACTGGAACTCGCTTACCCCAATTGCTTTCTTTTTTAGCAATGCTAACTAAAAAAGCTGCAGTCATATTGTCTTTCTCTAGAATATAGGGTACCATCTGCTCAATTGGATAATCTTTTACCATTTCTTTAATGTTTTGTTCTAGTTCTAATCGATTACCAGTAACAGAACTTAATCCATCTAATATCGGAATATTATTATCAAAAAAACTAAATTTCCATAATCCAATTATATAAAAAATTAAAACAAAAAAAGTAAGGATAGTAATTCTATATCTAATATTTGCCATAAAAATGGCAATTTTTTTCATTTTTATTTTCATTTAATTTTAATTAAATTATTTTTGCATAGCTTTATTCTTCAATTTTTTCGGCATTTTTTCAATGGCATATCTCAAAGCTGTTCTTGGCATTTTACTTTTATTTTTCATTACATATTCAAATATTTTTTCCTTCTGATTTTTAGTTGATTCTTTTAGTGTCCACCCATAACCTTTTTGAACTAAATCATCAGGATCTTCTAGCAGAATATTTATAATTTGAAAAGTTTCTTTAAGAAGAGTATTTCTTCTTAAGGAATAAATTAAGCTAACAGCGGAAGCTCTTTTTAACCAACGATTTTTTGAACAGGCCCATTTTTTAGTTTTAGTAGTTAAGCTAGGAAATTTATAAATCAAATATCCTAAAGAGTGAGTGCAAAAATCATCACAAGTCGCCCAATTGTTAATATATTTTTTATGCCAGTTTTCAAAAATTACAAAATCTTTTTGGGAAAAATTTATTTTTTGACGGAATGACCAATCAAAAGCGATTGTTTTAAATTCATCTTCTTTTTTTAGAAGATTTTCACAGAAATTAAAAATTTCTTTTTTGGATAGATTCTTTATTTTTGAATAATATTTAGTGGATATTTTTCTAACAGTTGGAATTCTTACTCCAAGATTACTAGTTTTTTCTTTAAAAAAATTTTTATAAATTTTTAAATATTTTTTGTCAGAATTTAAAATTAGTTCTTTTTCTAAATTTTTTAATAACTGCTTTTCGTTCATGGTTTTATTTTAGAGAAAAAGTTAATTTTTGAAAAATAGTTAGTTTTTAAATTAATGTTATTTTTCAAAATCGCATTCTTTATTAGAACAGCTAATTTTATTTTTTCCTTTATAAACTAAAAGATTTTTACATTTAGGACATTTTTCTCCAGTTGGTTTATTCCAGCTAACAAAGTCACATTTTGGATAACCACTGCAACCATAAAAGAGTTTTCCTTTTTTTGATTTCTTCTCAATAATATCTTGACCGCATTTTGGACATTTAACTCCAATTTTATTTTCTACTTTTTTAATATTCTTACATTTAGGATAATTACTGCATCCCAAAAAAGGTCCATAAGGTCCGTTTTTAACATTCATTTCTGATCCACATTTTTCACAAATTATTTTTCCATTTTTACCACCAGCTTGTTTAACAATGTTTTCTTCAACGGCTTTGTCTTCAGCGGTTTTTTCAGTATATTTACATTCTGGATAATTACTACAAGCAATGAATTTTCCAAATTTTCCAAATTTTTCGATTAAATTATTTCCACAGTTAGGACATTTTCGTCCTAAATCTTTTTGGAAATCTTCTTTTTTGATTTCTTTTGTTTTCATTTTTAAATTATTAATAAAAGGTTTATAAAATTCTTCAATAACTTTAGGCCATTTCTTGTTATTTTCAGCAATTTCGTCTAAATCATTTTCAACATCAGCTGTAAATTGATAATCAACTATTCTAGAAAAATGTTTTACTAAAAGTTTGTTGACTAATAAACCAATTTCAGTTGGAAGAAGTTTTTTGTTTTCATCTTTTTCTACATAACCTCGAGTTTGAATAGTTGAGATAGTTGGAGCGTAAGTAGATGGTCTTCCAATGCCGTTCTTTTCTAAAACTTTAACTAGGGAGGCTTCAGTGTAGCGACTGGGAGGCTGAGTGAATTTTTGTTCAGTTAAAACTTTGTTTAGTTGAAGTGTGTCTTTTTCTTTTAATTCAGGCAAGATATTGTCTTCGTTTTTTTGACCAGTTAATTTCATATAACCATCGAATTTCACTATTGAACCATTGGTCTTCAAGGTGTAATTATCGGCCTCGATTTCCATGACAGTGGAAGCTATTTTAGCGGCTGCCATTTGGCTGGCTATCATTCTTCTCCAGATCAAGCTGTAGAGTCGGTATTGTTTTGGGTCTAAATATTGTTTGATTGATTTTGGATCTTTACTGGGAAAGGTTGGTCGAATAGCTTCATGAGCTTCTTGGGCACCTTTGGATTTGGTTTTATAAAAACGAGGTTTTTCCAGGGAGTATTCAGAACCATAAAGTTTATCGATGGTTTTTTTAGCTTCCGAAGTGGCTAAGCTTGATAAATTCAAGGAATCAGTTCTCATATAAGTAATTAAACCAGTTGATTTTTTTCCTTCCAAGGCTACTCCTTCATAGAGTTTTTGGGCAATCATCATAGTTTGTTTAGTGGAGAATCCTAAAACATTGCTGGCGGTTTGTTGCAAAGTGGAGGTAATAAAAGGAGGGGGAGGATTTTTACTGATTTCTTTCTTGTTAATTTTCTTAATGACTGGCTGGGATTTTTTCAAATCTGTTTCAATCTCTTGGGCTTGTTTTTTATTGGAGACATCAAGTTTTTTGTAAATTTTATCGTCTTTTTTCCAAAGATTAACTTCAAAAACTTGGCTATCTTTTTCTAATTTAGCTCCAATTTCCCAATATTCTTGTTCTTTGAATTTGTTAATCTCTTTCTCTCGTTCAGCGATTAAGCGAACTGCAACTGATTGAACTCTTCCGGCACTTAAACCTCTTCTGATTTTAGCCCAAAGTAAAGGAGATAGCTTATAGCCCACTAATCTATCCAAAACCCTTCTGGCTTGTTGTGCATTAACTAAGCCCATGTCTAATTTTCTAGGAGATTTCAATGCCTTTTGAATAGCAGTTTTAGTTATTTCATGAAAGGCAATTCTCTCTATTTTTTGTTTTTTGAGTTTTAAAGCTTTGATTAAATGCCAAGAAATAGCTTCACCTTCTCGGTCTTCATCAGTTGCTAATATAATAGTATCGGATTTTGAGGCTAATTTTTTTAATTTCAAAACCTGCTTCTTGGCTTTTTCGGGAACTATATACTCTGGTTGAAAATTATTTTTTAGATCAACTCCTAACTTATTTTTTGGTAAATCCATAACATGACCAAAAGAAGATTCTATTTTATAAGTCTTGTTTAAAAATCTAGAAATTGTTTTGGCTTTAGTGGGTGATTCGACTATTAATAATTTCATAATTTAGTTATTTTAAGGTATTTAAATTGGGATTGTCGTAATTTTAATTTTAAATTAATTTAAAGGTTATCAATAAATTTTAAAAATTCAAAATTTTTTTTAAGCAGAATTTTAAAAATGGATGTTTGTTTATTAGTTTTAGTTTCTAATATATCCTCCATTAACATTTTTTATTATCCCTTTTAATTCCATAATTGATAGCTTAATGGAAATTGAGGAAATGTCTAGATTAGATTTGGAAATTAGTTTATCTAAAGGTTGAGGGTCAAATGACAGTTTGTCATAAATTAGTTTCTCTTGTTTGTCCCCGAATTCTATTTCTGTGATTGTTTGAGAAGAATGATTACAGGAATTTTTCCAATTCAAAGTTTGAAAAATGTTGTTAATTGAAGTTATAGGTTCAGCACCTTGCTTGATTAAATTATTGGTTCCAATCGATTGTTGGGAGAAAATGTTGCCAGGAACAACCAAAACTTCTCGATTTTGTTCTAGCGCGTGGTGAGCAGTGATTAAAGTTCCACTTTTCTCAGCTGCTTCAACAATCAAAACTCCCAAGGTTAGTCCACTAATGATTCTATTTCTAGCCGGAAAAGTGAATTTATTAGCTTCGAAATTGGGAGGATATTCTGAAATCAAGAGACCGTTTTTTTCAATAATTTCTTGGCTTAGTTTATAATTAAAAGATTTTCTTAATATTTTTTGACTTAATCCACTTCCCAGAACGGCGATAGTAGGTTGTTCGTTTTCCAAAGCGATTCTATGAGCTAAACTGTCAATACCCATAGCTAGACCGCTAGTGATTATCAGTCCAGATAAAGCTATCTCTGGACCTAATTTTTCAATAACTTGTTTTCCATAATGAGTTGGCCGACGAGATCCAACAATGGCTAGTTGTTTTTTAGAAATTAAGTCTAAATTTCCTTTAACAAATAGAATAAAAGGAGAAGATGGAATTTCAAGAAGTTTTTTAGGAAAGAAACTAGAATTAATTCCTGAAAAATCTTTAAAAGAGTACCGAGGGCTAATTACTGTAACTTTTTCTTTTTTAAAAATATCAATCTCTTGTCTTAAATTGATTTTATTTTTTTTATTCCAAATTTTATTACCGATTTTATTACCGAAAAGTTTTACTAGTTGATTTTTTGATGAATGCCAGGCTTTTTCAATGGAATTAAAATTTTGAGTTATTTTTTTAAATCGAGCTGGACCAATTTCTTGAATTAAAGAAAAACCCAGAAGATATTTAGAATTTGTATTTTTATTAGTTTTTTCTGTATTTTTAGTAAGGGCCATATTTAACTGTTATTCAGTTATTTTATAGATATTTATTTTTGTCTCAGCTTTTATTATTTGAGTTTTTTCGAGAGGATTTTTGGAAGGTTTTATTAAAGTATTCCTTATTATCTTATCTGCGATTTTTTCTTTGGAAAGATTTTTATAAAGAGATTCTTCTTCTTTTGAAACGATTAAGTAAATATTATTAAAATCACTTTTGTCTAATTTGTAATAATCTTTGGGATTGAAAAAATAAACAGCCTGTCGGTCGAAAATATTTCTCATTGGATCAGCTATTAATGACCAACCAGATCCAGATGAATTCTGGGATAATAGAATTAAATCTTTTTTACTAAATATTTGGGAAAGTTCATAAGTTTGTTCTATAAGGTTTTGATTTTGAGATAAAGTAAAGAAATTATTAGATAATTGATTATTTGATTTATTAACAGGAATAAAAAATAGTGATAGATTCCCAATTATTAAAAAAATAACTATCAACCTAAATAGAAATTGATTTTTTTGTTTTAAATAAAATAAAAATAAAATTGAATAGAAAATAATCACTGGGATAATTGAGAATATCCAACGTCTCAACATCCAAGGATGATCTAAAGTGATATTGGCATCAATCAGATAAATAAGAGTAGGGGAAACTAGTAAGAAGGGTATTACTATTAATGCTTTTTCTTTTCCAAATTTTCTTTGTTTAAAAACTGTTTTGAAAAATATTGTCAAAAAAACAAATGCCATAATGAAGAAAGGAAGTAGGTTGTAGTTGAACCAAAGTTTCAAGACATAAAAATTTCTCCAGTCATTTGGAATTATTGTTTTCATTATTCCACTTGAGTTTTGTGAAAAATTTTCTTTTAAACTGGAAGCATCGATGAGTCCCTTAATGGAGTCGATGAAGAAATCTGGTTTTAGCCAAATAGCAATCAAAAGAATAAAACCCGAGAAAGCGAAGAAAAATTTATAACGAGCTTGTTTAAGGTGATTATAATCCTTACCTATCATTATTAAAAGTAAAGCAAAGATAATGGCGATTGTTTCTATTCTAACAAACAACATTAAAAGTAAAGGTAAAAAGATGATTTTAAAACTTAAGAAATTTTTATTTTTTAAATATCTAATTAAAAGATAAATAGCAAACCAAAGCAAAGAAGCAAAATAAATTTCCGATAAAGTGAATTTATAAAAAACTAACATTGGCATAAAAGAGAGCATTAAAATTGCACCCAACCATCCAAATTGTTCAGCTTGATTAAGCTTAAGCCAGCATTTTTTTAAAAAATTTCCAGTTAAACAACTTTTTTTATCTGGGGGATTTTTAATAAAAGGAAAAACTTCAATAATTAGAAGGTAAAAAGCTAAGATTAAGGTTATAAAAGGAATTAGATTAGCAAACTTTAAACCAGATGTTCCAAAAGATTTATAAAAAATTGCTAACCAAGATGAGTAACCAGGAAGAAATTGACTTTCCAGACTGCCTTCTTTATTATATTTGAAACCAGGGAAATTTAGAGCTTTTGATTCACCATAAATATCAAAAAAATTCTCGATTAGTTTATTGTTTTGAAGATTTTTGTCTTGTTCAGCCATTATAATGGCTGAGTTGCTATAAGAACCCTCATCTCTTCCCCCGAAAATTGTTGGAGTAGTTAAAATAGACGAAGAAAATGTTATTAAAAAAACAACCAAAGTTAAAATTTTCAAACTTTTGCCAGTTTTTTCTATTTGAAATAACTTTTTTTTATAACCATAGAAAGGAATAAAAAGTCCTGTTAAAATAGTTATGGAAAAAAGAGGGAAGTTAAAAATTCCTAGTAGAATAGTTAGTAGAATTAAAATATTAACAATAATCCAGGTGAGTGAAAAAATCTCAAACCAATTTAATTTTATTTTTTCCATTTTGAAGATATTAATTAGAATATTCTTATTATAAATTTTATCTTTGTTTTAAGCAAGTAAAAATGTTAAAATTAGTTTGTTGTTTGTTTTTATTTTGTGGGATTTTAGATAAGTTAATTTTTAAATCAAACTGATGATCTTAACACAAAAAGTTCAGAAAGCTTTAAATTTAGCTGCTGATAAACACAATGGACAAATAAGGAAAAGCTCTAAGCTTCCTTTTATTGTGCATCCTTTTTCAGTGACTTTAATTTTATTGGAATTTACCAAAGATGAAGATATTATAACAGCTAGTTTATTGCATGATCTTTTAGAAGATGTCGAGGAATATTCTTATCAAAATTTAAAACGAGATTTTGGTAAAAAAATAGCCGATATAGTTAAAGGAATAAGCGAAAAATATGATTTTAATGATAGAAAAATTGATCAAGGGAATTGGGAAAAGAGAAAAAGAAATTATTTGAAAAACTTAGAGAGACAAAATCAAGAATCTCTTTTGATTTGTGCAGCTGATAAGATTCACAATTTGCAATCAATGATTAGGATTTATGAAAAACAAGGTAATAAAATGTGGAAAGATTTTAATGCTCCAGTTGAAAAACAAATTTGGTATTATCAATCAGCTATAAAAATTTTAGAAATTAAATTGAAAAATAACAATATCATAAAAAGATTAAAAAAAGAATTCCATTTT